>DAIRVB010000127.1:0-9431 GCA_036803065.1 Streptosporangiaceae bacterium | reverse complement strand
CCTCGATGAAATCACCGAGGTTGGAGTCTTCCTCGCCGATCGGTGCCTGCAGGGAGACCGGCTCCTGGGCGATCCGCTGGATCTCGGCGACCCGGGCCTGGCTGAGCCCCATTTCCGCGGCGATCTCGGCTGACGAGGCCTCCCGGCCCAGATCCTGGTGAAGCTGGCGCTGCACGCGCGCCATCTTGTTGATCGTCTCCACCATGTGCACCGGGATCCGGATGGTGCGCGCCTGGTCGGCGATGGCCCGGGTGATGGCCTGCCGGATCCACCACGTGGCGTAGGTGGAGAACTTGTAGCCCTTCGTGTAGTCGAACTTCTCGACAGCACGGATCAGGCCGAGGTTTCCCTCCTGGATCAGGTCGAGGAAGACCAGGCCGCGTCCGATGTACCGCTTGGCGATGGACACCACCAGCCGGAGGTTGGCCTCGATCAGGCGCTGCTTGGCTCGGATGCCGTCCGCGGTGAGCTGGGCGAGTTCCGCACCCGCCGCATCCATGAGCGGGAAGCCGCCCTGCAGTTTCTCGTCCGCGAACAGCCCGGCCTCGATGGACTTGGCCAGTTCCACCTCGGCCTCGGCAGTGAGCAGGGGCACCCGGCCGATCTCGCGGAGATAGATCCGGACGAGATCGCCAGTCGCGGGCCGCCTGCCGGAATCTGCAGACCCGGCGCGGGGCAGATCCTCGGCCTCCTCGTGCGGCGCGTCGAGGATCTCGACTCCCTCGTCGCTGAGCAGGCGCACGACACCTTCGAAGGCCTCGGCTGGCATGTCGGTGCCGTCCAGCGCGGCCGTAATGTCGGCCACGGTGACGGCGCCGCGTTCTCTGGCTCGCGCGACCAGGTCGGCTAGCTGATCACCTGACTGCGCGGCACTGGGCAGTAACGTAAGGGTCACGGAGACCAGTGTGCGCCCCTGAGCCCCTGTTACGGGGGCCTAATTTTGTCACCTTCCCGCTAGTAACGCGGAAGCCAATGACCTGCATGCGACACTCCGGAACCGGAGGGCAAACCCGTCACAGCATCCGCGCCAGTACCAGGAGCCTACGGTGCCAGTCCAGCGAGCCACGGCGCCTAGACCAGCGCGCTCAGGGCGCCAGCCCAGCTAACAAGGCGCCAGCCCAGTTAACAAACGGTGCCAGCGCCAGCTAACCCAGGGCGCCTGCCGTCGCTAAAGCGCGCCCGCCGCCCGCTCCAGGAGCGCCTTCCGGCGCTGCTCCAAAGCCACCAGATCACCGAAAATCCGGTTGTACTCAGACTGGCCGTCCACCGGGCTCAGCCGCTGCAGCCTTGATTTCACCACCGCGATGTTCCGGCTCACCGCGAGTTCCTCCACCCGCGCGAGGACCGCGTCCGCGTACCGGGCATCCGGTTCCCCGTCCGCCCTGGGCACCCGCAGCGGTTCCACCGCGAGCTGGGTGACGAATGCCCGCACCCGGTCATCCGGTGCCGCGTCGCGCAGCCGCGCCGCCCACTCCCGCCCGCTGCCCGCTCCCCTGGCTCCGCCGGACGCCGCGATCAGCTGGTGCACCGCGGCATGCGGCGGCGCGGTGAACGCGCTCGCCTCGATCGCGTCGTAGGCCGGCCCGCACAGCGCCGGACGCTGCACGGCGAGCTTGAGTGCCTCCCGCTCCACCTGCATCACCGGGTCGGCAGGATCGTAGCGTTCCTCCCGCCACCCGTCCGGCGGCCGGGCGGGTGGCTGCTGGCCGGAACGTTCCGGCGCCGACGGCCGCTGTCCCGTGCCGCCCCGTGAGCCCGTGCCGCCCGGTGAGCCGGCCCTGCGCTGTCCTCCCCCGCGGGCGTTCTCCTGCCCTGTCCTGCCGCCTGTCCTGCCGCCCGGGGCGCCACCGCTGCGCGCGGGCGCATGCGCCCGCACCCGGGCCAGCACGAACTTCTCGTCCAGCATGCCGAGCCATCTGTCCAAGTTGACGGCGTACCTGTCGCGCAGGCCAGGGTCCTTGATCCGGCCAATGATCTGCGCGGCGGCGTCCAGGGCCGACAGCCGGCCTTCGTTGGTATCGAGGTTGCATTTGCTGAGCTCACTGCGGATGGCGAACTCGAAGACCGGAAGGCGCTGGGCGACCAGGTCGCGCACGGCCGCATCGCCCTGCTTGATGCGCAGGTCGCAGGGGTCGAGGCCATCCCGCTGCACGGCCACGAACGTCTGCGTGACGAACCGCTCCTCCAGATCGAACGCCCGCAGCACCGCCCGCTGCCCAGCGGCGTCCCCGTCGAAGGTGAAGATCACCTCCCCGCGGAACTGGTCGGCGTCCATCAGGAGCCGGCGCAGGATCTTGACATGCCCGTCGCCGAACGAGGTGCCGCAGGTGGCCACCGCGGTCGGCACCCCGGCCAGGTGGCAGGCCATCACGTCGGTGTACCCCTCGACGATGACCGCCTGCCGCCGTTGCGCGATCTCGCGCTTGGCCAGATCCGCCCCGTACAGCACGGAACTCTTCTTGAACAGCGGCGACTCGGGCGTGTTCAGGTACTTGGGGCCGTCCTCCGCGGGATTGAGTTTGCGCGCGCCGAACGCGATCACATCGCCGGTGAGGTCCCTGACCGGCCAGACCAGCCTGCCCCGGAACCGGTCGACGGGTCCGCGCCTGCCCTGGCTGGCCAGGCCGCCGAGGAGCAGTTCGGCGTCGGTGAACCCGCGGCCGCGCAGGTGGCGGGTGAGCGCCTCCCACTCGGCCGGCGCGTAACCCGCCCCGAAGCGCTCGGCGTCGGCGAGTTCGAATCCCCGCTCGGCGAGGAACGCGCGAGCTGGCCCGGCGGCCGGCCCACGGAGCTGTTCGGCGAAAAAGTCCGCCGCGTCCCGGTGGGCGTCAAGCAGCCGACGGCGCTGGCTGTGCTCCTGGCCGGGTACCTGGCCGCCCTGCTCGTACCTGAGCTCGATGCCCGCGCGGGCGGCGAGATGCTCGACTGCCTCGGGAAACGACAGGCTGTCGATCTTCTCGACGAACTTGATCACATCGCCGCCGTCGGCGCACGAAAAGCAGTACCACAGGCCGCGGGCCGGGGTGACGTTGAATGACGGGGTCTTCTCGTCGTGGAACGGGCACAGGGCCTTGAGCGACCCACCGCCGGCGTTGCGAAGCTGGAGGTACTCGCCGACCACCTCGTCGATGGCCGAGCGTTCCCGGACGACTGCGATGTCCTCGTCGCGGATCCGGCCTGCCATTGGCACCCTCCGCTGCTCCCGCCCCGCTCCCCGTCGCGCCCGAGTCTAGTCCTGTCGGCGACCCTGGGCATGCCCGCCGGAAGGCGCCCGGCGATGGCCGCGGCCCGCGCCGCCGCCGCCTGGGCACCAGCGCCTGCGCGCTTCTGGGCACCCGTCTCGTTTACCCAAGCGTTACAGGCCGGTACTCACCTGAAATCGCTCCGCTGTTCACTCTTATGAGACAGTGATTCGTGACAGTAGACGGAGGTTTCACATGCAAACCACCGCGGTCGGCAACTCTTCCGCGGCGGTCGCCGTCGCCGACATGGAAAGCCCGCCGGCGCTGCCCGCTACCTCGACACCCACGCTGGCGCAGCGGGTGGCGGCCGATGAGGTGAATTTCATCCTGGCCACGTTCGTGGACCTGAACGGGAAGCCGTGCGCCAAGCTCGTGCCCGCCCAGGCCGTCGAGATGCTGGAGACCGAGGGGGTGGGCTTCGCGGGGTACGCCGCCGGCGCGCTCGGCCAGCAACCCAGCGATCCGGACCTGATGGCCATCCCGGACCCCTCCTCATACACCCTGCTGTCCTTCCTGCGGCCGGGACTCGCGATGGTGCACTGCGATCCGCATGTGCTGGGCCAGCCGTGGCCGTACGCGCCCCGGAACATCCTGCGCGCGGTTCTCGGCCGGCTCACCGAGCAGGGGCTCACCGCGCAGGTCGGCGCCGAGGCTGAGTATTTCCTCGTGCGCAGGGATGCCGAGGGCAAGCTGGCCGTGGCCGACGACCGCGACAGCTCCGCCCGGCCGGGCTACGACGCCCGCGACCTCACCCGGATGTATGAGCACCTGACCGAAGTCTCGACCGCGATCAACGGCCTGGGCTGGTCCAACTACGCGAACGATCACGAAGACGGCAACGGGCAGTTCGAGCAGAATTTCGCGCACGCCGAGCCGATGACCACCGCCGACCGGCTGGTCACCTTCCGCTATCTGGTCCAGGTTCTCGCCGAGCAGCGCGGGATGACGGCGACGTTCATGCCGAAGCCGTTCACCGACCGGACCGGCACCGGGCTGCATATGCACATGTCTTTGTGGCGGGACGGCGAGCCACTGTTCCCTGACCCGGTGGACCCGCGCGGTCTAGGCCTGTCCTCGCTCGCGTACCAGTTCATCGGGGGCCTGCTGGCGCATGCGCCAGCGCTGCTCGCAGTGGTCGCGCCGACGGTCAACTCCTACAAGCGCACCACCGCCGCGACCCCGGCATCCGGCGCGACGTGGGCGCCGAACTCCGCCACCTACGGCGGCAACGACCGGACGCACCTGGTTCGTGTGCCGGACGGCGACCGCATCGAGGTGCGGGCGTGCGACGGCTCCGCCAATCCCTACCTGGCCATGGCCGCACTGCTGGCCGCGGGCATGGACGGAATCGGCCGGGGCCTCGATCCCGGTGAGCGCGGCACGGACCCAGGGCTGCCGCTGCCGCCCACCCTGCTGCACGCGGTGCAGGGGCTGGCCGCGGATGACGTGGTGAGCGGCTGCCTGGACGCCGCGGTCAGCGCCGGCCACCAGGTCGCCGAGTACTACCGGCAGGTCAAGACAGACGAGTTCCTGGCCTGGCACAGTCAGGTCAGCGCCTGGGAAACCGACAGGTACCTGACCGCATTCTGACGTCCAGCAGGCAGGGGAGGCGCGGCTGTGTGCGGGATCGTAGGGTTGCAGCTCCGTGCGGAGGCGCACCGGGAGCGTCTCGGCGAGCTGATCGCGGCCATGCTAGGCCAGCTCCGGGACCGGGGGCCCGACTCGGCCGGGGTCGGACTATATGGCGATGCCAGCCTCTGCCAGCCGGGCGGGGCCGCGGTGAGCGTGCTGGCTGGCGATGTGCCAGCGAGCGACCTGGCCGAGGCTCTGCGGCGGCTGCTGCCGGGGCTGGCCGTGGACGTGACGGCGGTAGCCGAGGTGCGGGTGGCGACCGCGCCGGTCACCCCCGCCGAACTCACCGCGGCCGTGCGGACCGCCCTCCCGGCCGCCACGCTGCTGGGCAGCGGCACGGACCTCGTGGTGCTGAAGGGCATCGGTGACCCGCTCGACCTGGCCCGGTCCTTCGCGCTGGACGGCCGGGCAGGCTTCCAGGCCGTGGGCCACACCAGGATGGCGACGGAGTCGGGCATCACCTGGAGCCCGAAGACCTCGTGGCCCTCACCGTGGAAGCGGCGGCGATGGCGCGGGTCCCGCTGGCCGGGACCTCGTGGATCCCCGGGTGGCCATGATCGCAGCCGCACGGCCCGGCCGCGGCGCTGAGGTGGTGATCGTCGGTGGCGGGGTGGAGGGCACCGCCGCGGCCTGGTCGCTGACCCAGCGGGGGGTGCGCGATGTCCTGGTGCTGGAGCGGGAGACTGTCGGCTCCGGCGGGACCGGCAAGTCCAGCGGGATCGTCCGCTGCCACTACGGCGTGCCCTCGCTGGCCGCCATGGCCTGGCAGGGCCTGCGGCTGTTCGAAGCCGCCGCCGACGTGCTCGGCGAGGACATCGGATTCCGGCAGACCGGGTACCTGGTCGCCGTCGGCGCCCCCGACGTCGCGGCGTTGCACGCCAACCTCTCGGCGCAGCAGGCCCTCGGCATCGAGACCACCGCCATCTCCCGCGAGGACGCAGCGGAACTCTGGCCATCCGCCAACCTCGCCGACTTCGCGGGCTTCGGCTACGAGCGCCGGGGCGGGTACGGCGACGCCTACCGGACAGCCCAGGCATTCGCCGCGGCCGCCCGGCGCGGCGGAGCGACGATCCGCCAGGGCACGGCGGCCGTGTCCGTGCTTCGCCAGCGGGGGCGGGTGACGGGCGTGCGCCTGGCCGACGGCGACGTGGTGCCCGCCGGGCTGGTAGTGGTCGCCGCCGGGCCGTGGTCACCCGGGCTGGTGGCGCCGCTCGGCGTCGATCTGCCCGTCCGCGCCTGCCGTGAGCAGATCCTCCTCGTCGCGCCCGGCCGGGACCTCGGCCAGGCCCCCGTGCTGTCCGATCTGGTGTCCCTCCAGTACGTCCGGACGGAAGCATCCGGCGAACTGCTGTGCGGCAACAGCGACCTGCATTCCCTCGAGTCCGCCGATCCGGACAACTACCGCCGCGGCACCGATCCCGGATTCGTCGAGGCCGCCGTGGTCAAGCTCGCGCACCGGTTCCCTGGCCTGCCGGAGGCCGCCATTTCATCGGGTTACGCGGGCTGCTACGACGTGACCCCGGACTTCAATCCCATCATCAGCACCACGGATATCCCCGGCCTCGTTGTCGCGGCCGGCTTCAGCGGTCACGGGTTCAAGATCTCGCCCGCGGTCGGTGCGCTGGTCGCGGATCTGGTCTGCACGGGCTCCAGCAGTGATCCGGATATCCCGGCGCGGGATTTCCGGCTGTCCCGCTTCGCCGAGGGCAACCTGCTCACCAGCCATCATCCCTACGCCGGGGCCGCGCAGATGCGCTGACACGGGGCCGGACGCGGGACGCTGCGCCGCCTCAGGGCTATGTGCCCTGTCGGCCACATCCGGCCGGTGTTAACATTCCTGAAACAAACGGCGTTTCTCAGGTGACCCCCAGCTCCGAGGCTCACGATGTTCCAGCGACTTCTTCTCGCCATTGACGGCTCCGATGCCGGACCGGTCGCCGTCAGCTTCGCCCTCGCTATGGCGTCGCCCGGCACGGCCGTTCATGTCGTGCATGTCAACCAATACCAGACCGGCGGCCGGGGCCTGACCATCGAGACCGGGGACGAGGCATGCCGGCCCGTGCACGTCGCGGTGACCGAACTGCTCGCCGCCGGCGTGCAGGCGACCGGCGTCGTGTGCACATCCAGCTGCTTCGCGGTGGCGGACCGGATCGTCGCGGAGGCCGACCGGTGGGCGGCCGACGCCATCGTGCTGGGCTCGCACCGGCGCCGTGGCGGCTGGCGGCTACTCGGCCAGGGCGTGCGGGCGCGGATCATCCGGCTGAGCCAGCTGCCCGTGCTCACCGCACCCGCCCCGCTTAAGGTCAGCCGCCGCGTCGGACGGCACGGGCTCTCGGCCCGGCCGCATCACGGCCGGTCCGAGATCACCTCCTGAGCCGCGCCGACCCATCCGGGATGCAGCCCCCGGACGGCGCGGTGGCCACCGGCTCACATGCTCGCCCGCCGCGACAGGGCGTGCACCGAGCCGCCACGCTCGCTGGCCGCCGCCTCCACGATGAGCCCTGACCTGACCCCGGACACGCCCGGTCCCGGCCGAGGCGCCTCAGCTCCGGTCGGCGCTGAATACCGTGATCGACAGGAACCGGATGGGCAGTTCGGCCAGCCCGGTGGGCCCGTGCGGGATGTCGCCCTCGAACTGCAGCGTGTCGCCCGGTTCCATGAGGTAGCGCTGCGTCCCGTAGCTGTACTCCATGGTTCCCTGGAGCATGTAGAGGACCTCGATGCCGGGGTGCTGGAAGAGCGGGAACACCTCGCTGCGCTCGGTGAGGGTGACCAGCAGCGGCTCGACCCGCTTGTACGGGCCGCGCATGCTGCCGAGGAGCTGGTACCTGTGGCCAGCCCGGGTGCCCTGGCGGACGATCTCAGGACCGCCCCCGGCCTTGACGAAAACCGCGTCGCGCTCTTCGGCCAGCCCCCGGAACAGCGACGTTACCGGCATGTCCAGCGCTGCCGCCAGGCGCTCGATGGTGGACAGGCTCGGCGACGTCTGCGCGTTCTCGATCTTCGAGAGCATCCCCTTGGATATCCCCGACCGTTCCGCGAGCTGGCCCACGTTGAGCCCGATCTCCCGGCGCCGGCTGCGGACGTGGTTGGCGATGACCCAGGACAGCTGGCTGTGCCCGCTCTCGTCGGCCGTCCCGGCGGCAGCCAGGCCTGCCCGGGCGCCATCCCCGGTGGGCGGCTCCGCGGCAGGCCCGCGCGCGGAGCCTGCCGACGGTGCGGCACCCGGCCGCCTGCCCAGGCCCGCGCCCGTTCTGACCGCCCGCAGCGCGGGGGGCTTCGCTGTGTCCCCGGTTGCCATGACAGTAAACATAGTCCACCGGGGGAAGCGCGATCGCGGGGGCGCTCCGGCTCGTGACCGCCCTGCGGCAGCGCCCCGGCCGGTGACCACCACGGCGGCCCGCCCGCCATCCGGGCCGCACGGTGGCCCGGGCGGGCCGAGAATTCATCAGCACGTAACAGGCTATAACCGCCCAGAAACCCACTGACTGTTTCCTACAATGCAACATCGTTGATTAGTAGCAAGGCTGTTCTGTGGGCCGTATCCCAACGATCGCGGCTCCGGGGCCCGGCGGAGGAGATGAGGCGATGAGCACGAGCACGGACGGGACGCCGGCGGAAATCTCGACGTCACTGCATCGGGGCACGAACTGGTGGGGCGCATTCGTAATCGGGCTGGCCGGAACCATCCTGGTGACCGGCATTGTCCCCTTCGCCGCGCAGTCGATGGGCGCGGCAGTGGTCCCAGCGATCACGCTCGTAGTCCTGATCGGGATGGTGCTGTGCCTGTGCATGGCGGAACTGGCCGTGCTGATGCCGCACCGCACTGGCGGCCTGCCCTCGTACGCCTACGAGAGCTTCAAGCCCCTGGGCGAGACCACGGCGCGGCACGTGGGGGGCGTGTCAGGGTGGGGCTACTGGCTGGGCTGGTTCCCGGTAGCGCCCATCAACATGATCCTCGCGGCCGGCTATATCGCGGTATTGCTGCACCTCCCGCTCGGCCGCAGTCTCCTCCCCCTCGGCAGCCTGGGTACCGCAGTGTCGGTAACGGTGCTCATCATCACCATGGTTGGCCTCCTGCTCCTGTTCGTGCCGTGCTACCTCGGCATCAGGATGGGCGCGACCTTCGCCACTGTGCTGGGCGTCCTGGCCATGATCCCGCTCACGCTGCTGGTGCTGCTCCCGGTGTTCAAGCCCAGCAGCTTCCACTGGTCGAACCTCTCGGGCTTCCACTACGCCGACCCGAAAACGGCGGGCGTCACGTTCTTCCTGGCCTGGATCTTCGTGATCTCGTGGAACGCCGTCGCCATGGAAGCGGCCGCCTGTTATGTCGGGGAATGCCGGGACCCTCATCGCGATGCCAAGATCGCCCTCACCGCGGAAGGCCTGTACGGGGTGTTCATCTACATCGCCACGGCGGTGGTCTTCGTCGGGGTCCTCGGCGCGTCACTCAAGACCGCGGACCCTCTACACCAGCTTCGCCGACCACATCTTCGGCAGCGCCGGCTGGGTGAAGTACCTGATCGGTGTCCCGCTCGTGTTCGCGCTACTGCTGTC
>DAIRVB010000126.1:2824-9459 GCA_036803065.1 Streptosporangiaceae bacterium | reverse complement strand
ATTTTCATATTGCCCCAAATGTCGTGGCCCAAGGCCGCGGCGCCCGCGCTGCCGGACGGCAGCGGCCCGCCCGGCTCGACCGGCCCGCGTGGCCTGGACCCGCGGCGGACTGCGGGCGAGCCGGGGACACCGCTGTTGCGGGCCACCGGCGTGGGCAAGATCTACGGCGGCGTGCGCGCGGTCGACCGTGTCGACCTCGAACTGCGCAGCGGCGAGGTGCTCGGCATGATCGGCCCGAACGGGGCCGGCAAGAGCACCCTAATGGCCTGCTGTCCGGCGCGATCTCGGGAGAGGGCCGGATCGAGCTTTTCGGCGAGGACGTGACCGGCGCGGGCGCCCAGTTGCGGGCGCGCCGCGGTATCGGCCGCACGCACCAGGTTCCGCGGCCGTTCGGCCAGATGACTGTGATGGAGAATCTGCTCGTCGCGCAGATGCATGGCGCCAAGGCCGGGGGCCGTGCGGCGCGGGCCGAATGTGAGCGGATCCTGGCCCGCTGCGGCCTGCTCGAGTTCGCTGACAGCCCTGCGGCCGACCTTGGCCTGCTGCGCCTCAAGCGGCTGGAACTCGCCCGCGCACTCGCCGTGCGGCCCCGGATCCTGCTGCTGGACGAGATTGGCGCGGGCCTGATCGAGTCCGAGCTCCGGGAGCTCATCGAGCTGATCCGGTCGCTGCGCCAGGAGGTGGACGCGATCCTGATCGTCGAGCATGTCATCGACGTGATCAGGGAGTGCTGTGACCGGCTCGCCGTCATTGATGGCGGGCGCCTGATCCTGTCCGGTGATCCGGACCAGGTGCTCCGCGATCCGCAGGTCGCCGCCGTGTACCTCGGCACCTCAGGTGGCGCGGAAGTCCGCCACGCGCGCGACCGGACCCGGAGCCAGGACCGGCCGCTGCTGGAGCTCAAGGGGATCGCGGCCCAGTACGGGGCGTTCCGTGCGCTGCACGACGTCTCGTTCACCGTGGCGGAGGGAGAAGTGCTCGCCCTGCTGGGCGCGAACGGCGCCGGCAAGACGACTACGGCCAGGACGATCAGCGGGATGCTGCCCGTCAGCGGCGGCGAGATCTGGTTTGACGGGAGCCGCATCGACGGCCGGCCGCCGCACGGCATCGTCCGCCTCGGCGTCGCGCACTGCATGGAAGGCCGCAGGATCTTCGGCGACCTCACGGTCGAGGAGAACCTGCTGCTCGGGGCGCGGGCGGCCGGGTCGGGCGGCGAGCGGGACCGGCGGCTCGGCGCGGTCTACGAGCTCTTCGACGTGCTCCGCGAGCGGCGGGGCGGCTCGGGGTCCGAGCTGTCCGGTGGCCAGCAGCAGATGCTGGCGATCGGCCGTGCGCTGATGGCCGCTCCTCGCCTGGTCATCTTCGACGAGATCTCCCTCGGCCTGGCGCCGATCACGGTCGACCGCCTGTACGAGGCGCTGGCCGAGATCAACAGCCGCGGCGTGGCCATGATCGTCATCGAGCAGAACGTGGAGCGCGGGCTCGCCCTCGCCGATCACGTGGCGGTGCTGGAGAAGGGCCGGGTCGCGCTGGCCGGCCCGCCCGGCGAGATGCGCGCCGACGAGCGCTTGCTCTCCCTCTATGTCGGTGAGGCCAAGGGGGACGGCCCTTCGCGTGAGGCGCCGGTCCCGCTCCCCGACCGCGAGTTACGGGCGGCGCGGCCGGCCGCCCCGGGCTGAGCCCGGGCGCGGCCGGCCAGCCGGGGCTCAGCCCGCCCTGCTGAGTGCGGGTCAGCCCGGGGAGTCAGCCAGAACCCATATCCCAGACCTACGGTTCCCTGAGCCTGACCGGCCGTCAGCGAACCGCGGCGGCCTCCCCGGCGCTCGCGGCCTCCTCCTCGTGGCTGCGATCGCCGGCCAGGCTGCTCGGCCACCACAGCCATCGGCCCAGGTCCAGGTTGAGCGCGGTGACCAGGACCGAGCGGACGACGATGGTGTCGAGGAGCACGCCGAACGCGACCGCGAAGCCGAGCTCGGTGAGGAAGGTGACGGGAAGCGTGCCCAGCACGGCGAAGGTGCCTGCCAGCACCGCGCCGGCCGAGGTGATCACCCCGCCGGTGGCCGCCAGCCCGGTGAGCGCGCCGCGGCGGGAACCGTGGTGCGTGGCTTCCTCGCGCACCCGGGTCATCAGGAAGATGTTGTAGTCGATGCCCAGGGCGACGAGGAACACGAACACGAACAGCGGGAAGGACGTGTCCGCGCCGCCGAACTTGAACACGTCGTTGAACATGAGAGAGCTGACGCCCAGGGCCGCGGCGAACGACAGCACCACGGTGGCGATGAGCATCAGCGGGGCGATCACCGCCCGCAGCAGCAGGGCGAGGATGACGAACACGACCACGAGGACGAGCGGGATGATGACGTTCCGGTCGTGCGCCGCGGCGCGCTGGACGTCGAGGTTGATCGCGGTGTTGCCGCCGGCCAGCGCATCCGCGCCGGGCACCGCGTGCACGGCCGCCCGGACCCGGTCGACCGTGGCGTAGGCCGCCTGGCTGTCCGGCGCAGTGGTCAGCGTCCCCTGAAGATAGACGTGGCCTGCCCGGGTCACCGGAGGCGTCACGCCGCTGATACCCGGGGTCGCCTTGAATGCCGAGACCAGCTGGGCCGCCGCAGCCTGGTTGCCGACGACCACCACGGGCTGCCCGCCGCCGCCGGAGAAGTGCTGGTCCAGCACTGTCTGCCCGGTCACCGAGTCGGGGTGACCGCGGAAGGACTGAGCGTTGGTCAGGCCGCTGGCCTTCAGGCCGGTGAGGCCGAGGGCCATGGCCCCGAGCACGACCGCAGTCGTCACCCAGACGACCCGCGGCCGCGTGGCGATGCCGCGGCCCACACGTGCCCATATGCCTCGTGAGGTCGGCTCGGCCGAGCCGTAGCCAGGCCGTACCGGCCAGAAGATCCACCGGCCGAAGATCACCAGCAGGGCCGGCAGCAGCGTCATCATCGCGAGCAGGGCGACGGCGACGCCGATCGCCAGCACCGGGCCCAGGCCCTTGGTTGAGTTCAGCTCCGCGATCACCAGGGTCAGCAGGCTGATGACGACCGTCCCAGCGCTGGCGATCACCGCCGGGCCGGCCCGCCGCAGCGCGACCGCCATCGCCTCGTGCCTGTCCTCGTGGCGGCGCAGTTCCTCGCGGTACCTGGCCGTCAGCAGCAGCGCGTAGTCCGTCCCGGCGCCGAAGACCAGCACGTCCAGGATGCCCGCGCTCTGCGCGTTCACGGTCAGGCCGGCGTGCACGGCCAGCAGGTAGATCAGCGCCTCGGCGCTCGCCAGCGCCACGCCCGCCGAGATCACCGGTAGCAGCCAGAGCACCGGACTGCGGTAGGTGATAAGCAGCAGCACAATGACGACGGCCAGGGTACCGAGCAGCAGCGTGCCGTTGATTCCCTTGAAGGACTTGGCCGAGTCGGCCGCCGTGCCCAGCGGGCCGGTGATGTGCACAGCCAGGCCCTGCCCGTTCGCCTGCGCCACGCCGCGAATCGCGTCAGCGGCCGTGCCGGCGGCATTCCAGCCATTCTTGCCGAGGTTGACCGGGATGACCGTCTCGATCGCCTGGCCGTCCTTGGCGAAGAACGGGCCTGAGACCTGCCCGGGCACCACGCCGGAGATGGTCGTGAACTTCTGCGCGTCAGACGCGGCCTTCGCCCGGTCGGCCGCGGTCAGGCCAGATGGCCGGTCGTACACCACCACGGCGGGGAACACATTGGGCGACTGGAACCGCGACTGCAGATCCAGGACCCTCGTGGACTCCGCCTTGGCGGGCAGCCACGACTTCGCATCGTTATGCTCGGCGCCCATCAGCTTGCCGGCCAGCGGGCCGGCTACGCCGAGGATGACGATCCACAGCACCAGGACAACCCATTTGGTCCGGCGCCCGCTCGGGACGCTGACGATCGCGCGGGCTTTACTCATCGGAATCCTCCTGGACTCGGCGGTTCAGCTGGCAACGCCGTCCGCGGGCATGTGCTCGTCGTTCAGACTCGCCTCGCCCAGAGAACTCATCGGTGGGGCGCTGGGCGAGCCGGCCAGCAAACACGATATATCTCGCTAGCCCTCGCACACAAGATATATCTCGTAAACGACAAGTGCTGGCTATTGAACGTCGCCCCCGACGGCAGGCGTGCTGGTCCAAGCCCCACAAGGGGACCGTAAGATCCCGCGCCGCGCCCCGTCAACGCGTTTTGGGGCGTGTGCACCCCGGCCGCGCGTTCCGTACGGCTATTAAAGCGGACTCGTCGTCGCTGATCACGTGGCGGTCATGGGCAAGGGCCAGCTCCCGCCGGCGGGCGCGCCGCGGATGCGCCGGCGACCGCTTGCTGTCTGAACTGACCAGCCCATTCAGGGCAGGTCGAAGTCACCAGCCTTCACTCCGGCAGTGAACGCCGTCCACTCCTCCGGGGCGAAGGCCAGCCTCGGCCCGTCCGGGTCCTTGGAATCGCGCACCGCGACGGCACCGGGCAGGTTCCGCGCTACTTCCACGCACGCACCGCCGTTGCCGCCGCTGTAGCTGCTCTTGCGCCATTGGGCGCGATCTATGCCGTCCATCGTTCCTCAGCTACCTTCCCGATCAGGTCCCGCGAGGCCCCACGGGGCAGGGCCTCAGCCCTCAGACGATCGAACGCTAAGGCCGCCTTGCTGACCAGCGCGGGTTTCTCGATCGTCTGGCCCTCAACCGCCGTCTCCGCGTACAAGATACTCGGCGCCCCGTCGAAGCCAGCGACGATGAACGCCCCGAGCAAACCGGCGTGCGCTCCGACCTCGGCAGGCACCACTTGGACCGTGATCCCCGGGCGGCACGACGTGTCAGCCAGGTGCAGCAACTGGTCATACATGACCTTGCGTGAGCCTATGAGCCGGTGCAGCACCGCCTCGTCCACGACCACCCACAGCTCAGGCGGCTTCGGGCGGTCAAGGATGCCCTGCCGCTCGATCCGAGCACTGACAAGGTCTTCCAGCTCCTCGTCGGAGGTGCTAGCCGATTGCCACGAGCGGAACAGTGCTCGTGCGTAGTCGGCGGTCTGGAGCAAGCCGGGCACCAGCATCGGCTCCCACCAGCGCAGGGACAACGCTTCCCGCTCCGCTTCCAGCCAGTCCCTGAACCACTGCGGGTAAGGGCCATCCCACCGGCGGGCCAGCTCCATCAGGCGGCTGAAAAGCCCATCAAGGTGCGGAAACACGCTGTCACACCCGGTAGCGAAGTCGCGGGTAGGCGCCCGCTCGCACGTCTCGATCTTGCCGACCAGATCGCCCGAGAAGCTGAGTTCCCGGCCTAACTGATCCTGGCTCATCCCAGCGGCCACCCGCGCCCGCCGCAACTCAGCACCGAAGAACGCCATGGGGCTGCGCGTCGCATCAAGATTACGTGTCACCGTTTCCGACCACTTCCGACTCAGCAGGAACAGAGGGGACGCCTTCAGACGACAGGACGTCTTAGCTAGAGATCCTAAATGCGTCTCGGCAGGATAACCATTAGTAATCAGGTTCAGCCACCGGACCAGGAGACGGCATGCACGAGACCAGCACCGCACCGCCACTCACCTGGTCCTGCGCCTTCCCGGCCACCCCGGCCCAGGCCCGTGCGGCACGCCGGTCCCTGGCCCGCATTCTCGATGGCCATCCGGGCGCCGATGATGCCGTTCTGTGCCTCGGTGAGTTAGCGGCCAACGCGACGATCCACAGCCGTTCACGCAACGGCGGTCACTTCACCGTCCGCGCTCAATTCGGCGAAGGCTGCGTCCGCGTTGAAGTTCACGATGAGGGCGGCCCCTGGAAGCAGCCCGCACCCGCCGACGACGGACATGGGCGCGGGTTACTGATCGTCGCCAGCCTCGCCCGTACCTGGGGAATCACAGGCGACGGTGACACAGGCTGGACCGTGTGGGCAGTAATTGACGCCCCCGGCCCTCGGGAAACCCGGGCGGTCCCGGATGGACGATGAGTACTGGGCCATCGGGGTCGTGGAGCGGGGCCGGTTCCATCGGCTGCAAGCGCTCGAAGACGCGATTGCCTACCGGCGCGCCCGCGTCACCGCCCCGTGCTCTTACTGCGCGCTCGCAGCGCCCGGCCGGAAGTGCGACGACCATGCCCGCGACCTGGAACTGATCGCCGAGTACCAGGCCAGCGCGCGCCACTAGCGATCCTGGTCTCTAGATCTCATAGAACTCGGGTAGGGCGGCTCACGGTGCGTCCAGGAAGGGTGGGATCATCGTCATCAGCATGTCGGCGCGGCCGGTGACCCCGATGTGCGAGGTGCCCAGCCTTTATGTTGTGGTTTCGCCGAGGAGTTGCTCGCCGAGCGGGGTCCGGTAGTAAAGCACGGTCGCGCCGGAGCGGCGGCGCTCAACGAGATGGGTATCGAGCAGGATGCGCAGGTGGGTGCCGACGGTGCCGAGTGCCAGGCCGGTGAGCGCGACCAGGTGCGTTGTGCTGGCGGGCTGGTCGAGGCGGCGCAGGATGCCCGCCCGGGTCGGGCCGAGCAGCCGTTGCAGGGCGGCCGGGGCGGCATGGGCGCCCGGATCGGCGAGGAGGCCTGAGGCAGGGTAGACGAGCGCGTATCTGGCGGGGAGGTCCCAGGCGGTGCGGCCGTGCCGGACGCTGCTGGGGATGAAGATCAGCTCGGCTCCGCGCAGGTCGCGGGG
>DAIRVB010000126.1:0-2814 GCA_036803065.1 Streptosporangiaceae bacterium | reverse complement strand
GTCCTGGTGGTTGATCCGCAGCCGCCCGTCCCCGAGCCACCGCACTTTCGGGCTAAGGCCACTGATCGCGGCGGCCCAGCCGCGCTGGCTGATCGCCGCGGTGCGGCTGACGATGTCGGCCTGGTAGAGACGGCGCCGCCGTGACCAGTCCCGGCGCAGCGTGTGATCCCACACCCAGGCCAGCAGGCCGGCGACGGCGCCCGCGGGATCGGGGATGTCCAGCTCTGCCGGTAGCGGGCCGCTGATGGCCACGGCCAGGTCGGCCCGGGCGGTATCGGCCGGGGTGGCGCGCAGCCGGGCGAGTTCGGTGTCAAAACTGACTTCAGCGGCCTCCGGCGGGCGGCCGATGAAGTCCGGCATCCACGAACCTGCCAGGGCGGTGCTGATCAGGGAGGTACTGAACGGGTCGGCGGCGACCCGGGCCCGGAACGTCGGGTGGTGGCGGGCCAGCCAGTCCCGTTCCCAGGGCTGCGGATCGGCCGTGGCGAGCACGCCGAGCACATCGATTGTCTCGATCAGCGGGGAGATCGCGAACCGACTGGTGGCCAGCACGTCCGCGTCGACCAGCCACACTCCCATGTTTCGCCTCCACTCGAAACAGTAGGCGCCCGCCCGGGCAGGGGCAAAGCTGCCCGTCGTGCGCACCTATCGCGAACTGTTCACCGTGGCCGGGTTCGGGGCGCTGTTCCTCGTGCTGTCGGCCAGCATGGCGGCCAGCACGATCGCGGGCCTGGCGCTGGCCACGCTGGTCTTCGACCGCACCGGCTCGCCGCTGCTATCAGCGGTCAGCATGTTCGGCCCGAGCCTCGCCCAGGTCCTCGGCGCCACGGTGTTCATGTCGGCCGCCGACCGGCTCCCACCGCGCCCGGCCCTGACAAGCATGTCCGTGGTGTGGTGCCTGACCGCCCTGCTGGTGGCCGTGCCGGGCATGCCGGTGCCCGTCATCCTGGCCATCGTCGTCTCCTCGGGAGTGCTCGGGTCGATCAGCGGGGCCATCTCGTGGGGACTGCTGAGCGAAATCCTGCCCCCTGGCGGTTACGTGCTGGGGCGTTCTGTCATGCAGATGACCATCGGCGGCATGCAGATCGCCGGCAACGCAGCCACCGCCATCTTCCTCCAGTTCATCTCGCCCCGGGCGCTGCTGCTGATCGCCGCCGGGCTGTATGCCGGGTCCAGCGCGGCGTCGCGTCTCGGGTTGCCGCGGCGGCCAGCCCGGGCCACCGGTCGGCCATCGGCAGGCCAGACCTGGCGGATCAACCGACGCCTGTGGGCCACCCCCGGTGTCGCGGCAATCTATCTCTCGCTCTGGGTGCCGAACGGGCTCATCGTCGGGGCCGAGGCGCTGTTCGTGTCCTATGCCCGCACCGCTGCGGGGATCCTATTCACCGCCGATGCGCTGGGCATGCTCGCCGGGGACGCGATCATGGGCCGCTGGATGCCGGCCCGCTGGCGCCGCCGGTTGGTCACCCCATTGCGGATGCTGCTTGCTGCCCCGTACCTGCTCTTCGCCCTGCATCCGGCCGTGCCCGCGGCGGTCGTGCTGGTGGGTCTCGCCTCCGCCGGGTTCAGCGCCGGATTGCTGCTGCAGGAAAGGCTCATCGCGCTGACACCGGAGTCGGTACGCGGCCACGCGCTCGGGCTGCACAGTTCCGGCATGCTCACCATGCAAGGCGTCGCTGCGCTCCTCGCCGGGACACTCGCCGGGCTGATGCCCACTGGGCAGGCGATGGCCGTCATGGCGGCAGCGTCCCTGGCCGTCACCCTGGCGCTCACCCCCGCGCTCCGCCGCACGAGCGACCCGGAAGGCCCGGTCCAGCCACCCATTCCAGCCGGCGCAGGCTGACATGGGCGTAGCGGATCGGCTTTCAAACCCGCGTCGCAGATACCGCCACTGTGACCTTGCCCGGCACGATCGATTGGTGCCAACCCGGCCGGGCCTCTCAGACGGCAGCCGCCAGGTGCAGCAGAAGATCCGTGGTGGCGTCAGGCGCATGCTGGCGGAGGTGCTGGACGGCAATGATCACGGCGGTGGCCGTGCACCACCCCCAGACCCGCTCGCCGTCCAGGCCCGGCACGAGTCCGGCGAGCCGCCTGATCTGGTCACGCACCTGCCCGGTGCTGGTGGCCCTGGCCAGCACCCAGTCCACCACATCGAAGTCGGGGTCGCCCAGGCACGGCCGGGGGTCGATGGCCACCAGCCCGCGCGCTGGCCCGGCGTCAAGGACATTCCCAGGGTGAAGGTCCCCATGGACCAGCCCGGCACGGCCGTCCGCAGCCAGCTGCCGCGCAGCCTGGCAGCCACGTTCCACCAGGACCGGCTCCACGAGCGATGCAACGCGGGGGCTCTCCCTGCGCCGCGTGATCAGCGAGAACAGGAACTCGACCCGCTCAGGCAATGAGAGCAGCTGGCCCGTGTCGCCCTCGGGGACGTCCCGCAGGGCCCTGATCAGGGCTGCTACATCGGCAAGTGCGGGCAGTTCCGGCCAGGTACTGACCTTGGTACCCGGCTCCACCGCCTCCAGCAGCAGCACCCGACCGACTGGTCCGTCATCCTGGAGTGGCGCGGCTTTCCGCTGGGCCCCGGCGACGTAACGCCGGGCCTGCCCCTCGACGAAGCGCTGGCTTGCGTGGACCGGCAGGCCTGCCCGCCGGAGCGGCTGAGCACGATGCGCGGCCGGCCGCTGAACCGGGCGATCGGCTCGCTGCTGCCGGGGGCGGCCGACCCGTTCTTTGTCGCAGAACGAGTCGACAGCCGCGTGAGCGGCTACCTGTCCCAGGGTTACGGGGTGCTGGTCACCACCGGCGGCAGCGGAC
>DAIRVB010000125.1:5877-9470 GCA_036803065.1 Streptosporangiaceae bacterium | reverse complement strand
TGGCTGGTGCACCGGCGCGCCGCCTAAGCACAGGCCGGTAGCCGGGTCTGAACAGCCCGGGTGAACAGCCCGGTTACCGGTCATCTGGCCTCGTGGGGGCCGCTGACCGGTAAGCGGGCGTCTGGGGCCCCGGCGTCGAATACCTCATCGGCCCCGGGACCGAACGCCTCGAAAGCCTCGTCAGTCTGAAGATCGCCAGCTTCGTCAGTCCCGGCGTCCAAAACCCGGCCCGCCCCGCTGAGGGCGGCACGCAGCATGGTCTCGGCCGCATCCACTGCCGCCCGCGCGGTGAGCGCGTTGGTATGGGCGCGATCGAGGTTGCCGAGCGCGATGCAGTCGAACGCAACCTGTGCGTCATGCGCGGCCAGCTCCAGCTGGCGGGAAGCCTCGTCCATGCTGATGGCACGCTCGTCGCTGTATGGAATGGTCACTGATGTCTCCGTCCGCCCCGGACCCGCGCACCGATGCCAGGCCCTGGCGGGAACACCTACCCGTGGCGGCGGCTGACATGCAAGCCGGGTGCCCGCAACCGGGTGCCTGGCGGCCGATCTACGATGGGAGATCCCCTTAGCTACGCCGCGAGGACGTGTCATCATGCCCGAGTTCACCTACACCGACCTGCTGCCGCTGGGCCCGGACGGCACGGAGTACCGGCTCCTGACGGAGGACGGGATGAGGAGACGGGTTTCGTTGGGGAGGGAATTTCTTGAGGTGGATCCGGGCGTGCTCACCCTGCTCGCCGCCGACGCGATGCGGGACATCGCGCACCTGCTGCGGCCGGCCCACCTGCGCCAGCTGCGGGCCATCCTGGATGATCCCGAGGCCAGCGGTAACGACCGGTTCGTCGCCGGCGACCTGCTCAAGAACGCCTGCATCGCAGCCGGCGGCGTGCTCCCGATGTGCCAGGACACCGGCACAGCGATCGTGATGGGCAAGCGCGGCGGGCAGGTGCTCACCGACGGGCGGGACGAGGAGTACCTGGCCCGTGGCATCTACGACGCGTATACGCAGCTGAACCTGCGGTACTCACAACTCACTCCGCTCACCATGTGGGAGGAGCGCAACACCGGCACGAACCTGCCCGCGCAGATCGAGATCTACGCCACCGGCGGCGCCGAGTACAAGTTCCTGTTCATGGCCAAGGGCGGCGGGTCGGCCAACAAGTCGTTCCTGTACCAGCAGACCAAGGCAGTGCTGAATCCGGACGCGATGCTCGCCTTCCTTGAGGACAAGATCCGCTCGCTCGGGACGGCCGCGTGCCCGCCCTACCATCTGGCCATCGTCATCGGCGGCACCAGTGCCGAGTACGCGCTGAAGACGGCCAAGTACGCGTCCGCGCGGTACCTGGACGCGCTGCCTACCGCGGGCTCCACGGCCGGGCACGGATTCCGCGACCTGGAGCTTGAGCAGCAGGTGCTGGGCGTCACCCGGCGGATAGGCATCGGCGCGCAGTTCGGCGGCAAATACTTCTGCCACGATGTGCGGGTCATCCGGCTGCCCCGGCACGGGGCGTCGTGCCCGGTCGCGATCGCGGTGTCCTGCTCCGCCGACCGGCAGGCGCTAGCCAAGATCACGCCTGAAGGCGTGTTCCTGGAGCGGCTGGAGACCGATCCCGCGGCCTACCTCCCCGAGACCACGGACTCCGATCTCGGCGCCGACGACGTGGTGCGGATCGACCTGACCCGGCCAATGAGCGAGATCCGCGCGGAACTGTCCAAGCACCCGGTGTCCACCCGGCTGTCGCTGACCGGGCCGCTCGTCGTGGCCAGGGACATCGCGCACGCGAAGATCGCGGAGAGGCTGGCGGCCGGTGAGCCGATGCCGCGCTACCTCGCTGATCACGCGGTGTATTACGCGGGACCGGCCAAGACCCCGGAGGGCTATGCGTCCGGTTCGTTCGGGCCCACCACGGCTGGGCGGATGGACTCATACGTGGACCAGTTCCAGCAGGCGGGCGGGTCGCTGGTCATGCTGGCCAAGGGGAACCGTTCGGCCGCGGTGACCGCGGCGTGCGCCGCGCACGGCGGCTTCTATCTCGGCTCGATCGGCGGCGCCGCGGCGAAGCTCGCCCAGGAATGCATTACCAAGGTTGAGGTGCTTGAGTACCCCGAACTCGGCATGGAAGCGGTCTGGAAGATCGAGGTCCGTGACTTCCCCGCGTTCATCATCGTGGACGACAAGGGAAACGACTTCTTCGCCCCTTCACCGGAACCGCCCCTCCTCACCATCGCGCCACGCTGACCGCGCCTCTGTTGCGGCACGGGGATCGGAACGGGATCGGCACGGGCTTTTCATGATCGCGGCGGATTAATGGCCGTCGGGTTCAACCGGTCGTCGGCAGCCGCTAATACACCCGCGATCATGAAAGTGAGGTGTATAGGGGGGTCCGGTCATGGGTCCGGGGTATCCCCGGGCGTACACCGTGTCCCGCGGGATAGCAGAGCGCCACGATCATGAATGGCCAGAAGCTGCAGGGATGCGGAATAGTCGCGACACTCGGGCGATTCACACCCGCTTCACAGGAATCTTGATAGCTAGCCCGTGTATTGTCCCGGCCATGCACGTTGCGGCCGGGACGGGGCGAGTGGTCGCCGGGCGCTATTACCTTCAGGACCCGATCGGCCGTGGCGCCATGGGCACCGTCTGGCGGGCCAGGGACGCGCTCCTGGCGCGGGACGTCGCCATCAAGGAGGTGCTGCTACGGGAAGCGAGTACCCCTGAGGACACGCGGGTCCGCTACGAGCGCACGCTGCGCGAGGCCAGAACCGCGGCACGGCTGAATCACCCGGCGGTGGTCACCATCTTCGACGTGGTCGAGGCGGACGGCAGGCCGTGGATCGTGATGGAGTTCGTGCAGGCGCGGTCCCTGGAGCAGATCCTGGCCCAGGACGGCCCCCTGCCGCCGCACAAGGCCGCGGATGTCGGGGTTCGGCTGCTCGGCGCGCTCGCTACCGCTCATGCGGCGGGCATCCTGCACCGGGACGTGAAACCGAGCAATGTGCTGCTAGGCCCCGATGGCCGGGCGGTGCTGACGGATTTCGGCATAGCGACCCGGGCGGGAGATCCCGGGCTGACGCTGACCGGGATGGTCATGGGCACACCCGGCTTCACGGCCCCGGAGCGCATCCGGGGCGAGCCGGCGACACCCGCCTCCGACCTGTGGTCGCTCGGCGCGACCCTCTACGCGGCCGTGGATGGCCATGGGCCGTTCGACCACCATGGAAGCTCCCTGGCGGTCCTGTCCGTGATCGCCAACCTGGACGCGCCCCGGCCGCGATCCGCGGGAGCGCTGGGCCCTGCCATTGACGCGTTGCTGCGGCGGGACCCAAGCGCACGGCCCGACGCGGCTACCGCCGGCGGCCTTCTCGCGGCGGCGGCGGCCACGCCCGGAAATAACGGATCCCCAGGTGGCGGGTACCCGAGGGAGGCATTCCAGGATGACGCATTCCCCGTGAAAACATTTCAGGGGGAGGCATTCCTCGGAGAGGGATTCCAGGACGGCGCATTCCAGCGCGGGGCATTCCAGGACAAGGGATTCCAGGCCGGGGGACTTCAGGACGGCACATTTGGCCGGGACGTGTTCCAGGAGGACG
>DAIRVB010000125.1:0-5777 GCA_036803065.1 Streptosporangiaceae bacterium | reverse complement strand
GGACGTGTTCCAGGAGGACGCGCCGATCACCCCACAGCCGCCAGCCGCGGAACTGCCCGCGAGGATGAGTTTTCCGCCGCAGGAGAGTCCCCCTGAGGGGATCGGACCTCTGGTCGGGAATTCTCCGCCCACGCTGATGGAAGAGCCGGAATACGCGGCCGCTCCCCGGCCGCGGACGAGCTTGCCGTGGTCGGCGGGCCTGCCGTGGCGAGGGGGCCTGCCGTGGTCGGCGGGCCTGCCGTGGCGAGCGAACCTGGCCCGGGTAACCGGTCTGGCGGCCCTAGCCGGCACACCGACGGAGACTGACCCGCCCAGCCCGGGAACCGCGCTTCTCCGGCAGGCAGGACACTCGCCTGGACGGCATGGTGCCCGGGCGGCTGGGTACCGGCGCTGGCTACCCGTTGGGCTGGGGGCGGTCGCTGTTGTCTGCGCTGGGATCCTCGGCGGGCTGGCGATAGGGCACTCCGGACGCTCCTCGCTCCCGGCCGGCTACCAGCGGTATACCGTCCCGGCGGCCGAAACGGGGACAGCTGCCGGTTTCACCATGGCCGTGCCGAGCGGATGGCACGTGAGTACTCATGGGCTCGTCACTGACGTAGCCGATCCCGTGGGGCATCGATCCATACAGGTCGATCTGACGCCGTTCGAGGCGGCGAGCGCGTTCGGCGAGGCAAGCCTCCTGGAAGAGCAGGCCGTCACGGATGGCAGCTTCCCCGGATACCGCCGGGTTGAGCTCCGTTCCTTCCTCTTCCACGGCAGCCTCGGCGCGGCCTGGGAGTTCACCTGGCTGGAGCCCGGGATCGGCAGGGTGGGTGTGCTTGACGTTCTCTTCAAGGAGCGGACTCGGGCCGGACGGCAGGCATACAGGATCCAGGTATCGGCTCCATCGGCGGACCGGGCCGCGAGCCGCGCCATCTTCGCCGAGGCCCTGCAGACGTTCGCCCCCCGCTGAACGCTCCTGCGGCCCCCTGGAGTTGCCAGCACCGCTGTCCGTGAGCCTCCCGGTGGGATCATCATCGGACCACCGCGATGCGCTGAGCAGGCCCGCTGGCCGCCAGGAAGAAAGCGATCGATTAAATTCGCAGCGTTACCGGAACGCCGGCCGCACCCTGACGCTGCCATTTCGTGAGCGGATAGCCGAACAGTGCCCGCCTCAGCAGGGCCTGCACTCAGTAGTAGCTGTGTGCCTGCCAGTACGCCCAGGCCTTGCACGGGTCACCGTACCTATCCCGCATATACCCCAGGCCCCACTTGATCTGCGTGGCCGGGTTGGTCTGCCAGTCAGCGCCGGCGGTCGCCATCTTGGATCCAGGCAGGGCCTGCGGAATTCCGTAGGCGCCGCTGGCATTCTGGGCGGTATAACGCCAGCCGCTCTCGCGGGAGAAGATGTTGTCCACGCAACTGTAGTAGGTGGCGGGACTCCACCCAAACGAGGACAGCATGTTATAGGCGATCCGCTGAGCCGTGCCCGCGTCGGGTGCCGGAAGGTTGACGGATGCGGAGCCAGCGGTGGCGGAGCCACCGGCGGTGACGGAGCCACCGGCGGTGACGGCCTGGGCCGTCGGGCGCGCCGCCACCTTGGGCACACCGACCACGCTCATGGTGTGCGAGGCCGCGTCCATGACGATTATCTGCTGGCGCTGCTGCTCGAGGACTGTCATCGCCTGGCTGCCAGAGACCGCCGCAGCGGCGATAGCAGCACCAGTGGTCGGCATGTGGCCAGGACCGAGGAGGACCATGTAACCGGTGACGGCGATCCCGGTGGCCGCGGTGACCGCCGTGGCGACCATCGGCATGCCAAAGCCATTACGGCGGGACGCCCGTCTAGTTCCGGGGCTTCGCCTCCGGTGTTGTGACAAGGCAGTCCTTCCGTTGGCCAAACACGCTGAACTGGATGTCCAGTCCAGGCGTCTCCGACTCTGGGTAGCGCGCCTCTTTGGCCCTCATGCCAATACGGACCGCGAAAACGGACACGGCGGGAATCCGCTGACATGACGGCTTGGCACCATCGGCGCTACTTTGCCAGATCTGAGGGAGGGACACTAACCGCTTCCACAAAAAAGTTGTGTCGGTACAGCCGCCAACACTGTGGGTTAGATCACAAATTGACAACACGTACTGCCACAATTACCAGGTGTAATGACCCTCTTAGCTGTGACCACTGCCGAGGCTCAACGAAACTGCTAACGACACGCAGGAGAAGCACTGGAAAGGCAGCCTCCGCCTCACTTTGCGCTACCACCCAGCCGGCACGCGACAGCGGCGGTCTTTCCCCCCTGACTGGGGGGAAAGACCGCCGCTGCTGCTGCTGGTGCCGCCGCCGCTGCGACGCTGGTGAGGGTCAGTACCAGCCGACCGCTTCCGAGTGATCCCAGGCCGCACACGGCGAGCCGTAGGTCTGCTGGATGTAACCCAGGCCCCAGCGGATCTGCGTAGCCGCGTTTGACTGCCAGTCGGCTCCCGCGCTCGCCATCTTCGAGCCGGGGAGCGCCTGCGGGATACCGAACGCACCCGAACTCGGGTTGCTCGCGTAGATGTTCCACCCGCTCTCCCGGGCCCACAGCGACACCACGCAGCTGAATTGGCTGGACGACCAGCCAAACGAGCCAAGCATCGCCAGGGCTACCTGCTGCGGCGAGCCGGACGGCTGCACAGCGGCTGACGACGACACGGTCGTCTTCGCCGTGGTCGTCTGCGCGGCAGCCGCGTTTGCCGCAGCCTGCCTGGCCGCGGCCCGCTGCGCGGCCGCCCGCTCAGCCGCCGCGCGTGCCGCCGCGATGCGCGCCTCAGCCGCGATCTGCTGTACATGCTCGAGAGCAACGCGAGCCCGGTAGATCCGCAGCGGGCGGTCAAGGACCGTATAGCTGGCGAGCCCCATCGAATGACCGGCCGGCTGGCGGGCAGCCGCGCGAACCACCCGGGAGGCCGAACTGGCCGATCCCGCCGTCGCGCCCGCAGTCATCGCGGCTGTGGCGGTCACAGTCGCCGCGGCGATCGCGAACGTAATTCTCGAGGGTTTCCTGACATGCTTACGAAGGCTGGACAAGATGCGCTTCCGGTCGGACGAGCGAATTGCGCTCGGCTTCCACCCGAGGCACTGCCGCCAACAAGAAGGACCGTGGCCGGCAGCGGCGCGAGGATGTATCGCGGGTCAGGGCGACAAGTTGCAGGAACGCAACCATCACACACGCTGGGTGCTGTTGGCCCCCCACACTGCCTAATGCCGGCCCCCCGCATGGCCCAAGATTGATAGAAAGGCCGTGTGACCTAGGTCACACAGGTAAGGCTAGCGGGTCGATCATGTATTCTAATTAGCTTAACAACGACGCCCTGCCGCGCTTCCCTCGGATTTTCCGCGAGCCTTGTGAAGCATCTCACAATGTAACGGCATACGCATGATTAATCACTTTGAGTCGTCACTTCAGACTCAGCAATCACACGCCCGACGCGGCCTTTGATCACGTTGAGCACTAATCGGATTACTTAACGCTACATAAGGGCCTGCCCCGGCCCGGCCACGAGTGCCTCCTGGACCGGTTGTGCCCGCGGCAGGACCCGCCCACACCCGACAGCAGATCTTCTTAGGGCACGTGGTGTTAAAAGCAGGCATGGCTTTCCGCAGAGTCGACGATCGGCGGGTGATCACCTCACCGCGCCGCGCCTGCGCCGCTAGGGCCGATCCCCGGATCTACGAATGCTTGGCGTCGATCTGGCTGGCCACAGCGAGAGCCTGGTCGATGGGAATCGCAAACCCGATGGTGTGCAGGCCGCTCCCTGCGCCAGCCACATCGATGCCGACCGCCTGGCCGGACAGATTCACCACCGGGCCGCCGACCTCCTCGCCGGGCAGCACCTGCGAGGTCGTCTGAAGCAAGCCGGTCAGCCTCGTGCCATTGATGGTGGCGGCGCTGTTCAGGCTGGTCACGTCGCCCGTGTGGAGGGTCAATGTCTGAGTTATCCCGCTACTGCCGACCGCGGTGACCACAGAGCCGACCGGGAAGTTCTGTGAGGTCCCGATGGCGATGGTCTTGAACGCGGATCCCCCCTTTATCTGAAGCAACGCGAGACCCTCGGCGGCATCTGAACCGACGACCTGGGCCGCGAAGGGCCGGCCAGACAAAACAACCCGCACCGTCACTGCACCGGCACCCTGGAGGATCTGGGCGCTGGTCGCCACGATGCCGGAGGGCGTGAGCACGACTCCCAGCCCGATGGAAGACCCGCTCGACGACATGATGTGCACCAGCCCGGGAGCCGTGGCTCGCAGGATGTTCGCCTGGTTGTCCGCGCCAGCTCCCTCCTCGTCTGCGACGAACTTCTTGTTCGCCGGGGGCGGGGATGGGATCGCCGAGGAAACCCCGGCGGAATTGGACGAGGCGATCACCTGGACGAGCGCGCCGGCCACGAGGCCGATCGCGATGCCGAGAGCGCTCCCGACGACCCACGCCACGAGCCTGCGGCGCCCGCGAGCCTTAGGCCGAGGACGCCCTGGTGGCCTCCGCGGAGCCTGGCCACTCCTCGGCCGGGGCCGCGCCGGTGCCCTCGGCGGAGCCTGGCCGCGCCGCGGCCGAGCCTCCAGGGGCTCAGCGTTAGGGGGCTCAGCGTCAAAGGGCTCAGCGTCGTGGTGACCGTCCGCGCCCAGCCCCAGTTCCTCCGGCGGGGCCTGTCCGCTGTTACCGGTTGCGTTGTTCCGCATCGCCGTGCTCCTTGCCCGCAAGCAGCGTTGCTGTGGCCGTCAGCGGCAGTATGCCGAA
The DNA here is from genome assembly GCA_036803065.1 of Streptosporangiaceae bacterium. Taxonomy (GTDB): domain Bacteria; phylum Actinomycetota; class Actinomycetes; order Streptosporangiales; family Streptosporangiaceae; genus JAWWPY01. Next base: position 1,023 of record DAIRVB010000125.1, on the reverse strand, counting down.
CCTGCCGATCCTTGTCCGGCCGATGGTGGACTCCGTGCGGACGTGGACTGGTGCGGTGGCCCCAGAACTTCCTGGGGCCACCGCACCATGGAGCGTCCGCTGACCCGGTTGGCGATTTGGGTTACAAGCCGCTTCGCCGGGCTGTTGCTAGGCCCCTGATGGGTTCATCAACAGGTGGTGGCGGCGGCCGATCCGGTGCCGAACCGGCGCAGGCGTGGTGGGCGTCACCACTGGCGGCGGCGTGGTGGGTGCCGCCGTTGTCGGTGCCGTGGTGGGCGCAGGCGTCGCTGGCGTGGCCGTCGGCGTCTGCTGGGTGACGTTGAGCGTCGCGGCGATCGCCACGCCGTTCCCGTCGAGCGTGAGCGTCACGGGGTTCTTCAGCCCGAAGTTCACGCAGTTGAGGTTGGTGTAGGACATGCTCAGCCGGTTCGCCAGGAAGGTGAACAGGTTGTTGCCAACCGCCGGGACCGGCGTCCCGCCTGTTGCCAGCAGCGCCTGGTTGGTGTTCAGGAACACGCTCTGGATGTTCATCAGGTTGGCGCAGTAGTTCGCCGGGCTGTCGGCCGCGTCGTTCGCCGCCGAGATCGGGTCCTGGCCGATGTCCGCTCGGTACTGGTTGGTCTTCGTGGCGCTGAACGCGCCGTTGACCAGCGTCATCTCGTCGTTCATCGGTACCAGGGCGATGGGCGCCACCTGGTTCTTGGCCGCGGACAGCTCATCCAGGGTCTGCGAGGTGCTGAGCATCCCGTTTTGTGACAGGTCCGGCGCCATGAACGGCGTGCAGCCGAGCGTCGGATCGAGGAAGAAGCTGATCAGGGCGTTGTCGCTGCCGTTGACCAATGTTTGCGCGCCTGCGAGCGCGCCCACGTTGGCCGTGTTGAACTGCGCGGTCTGCCCGTTGCCGTTCAGCAGGTATTTCGAGGTCACGTTGTCGCTCTGGTCCTGGTCGGTCATGGTGAAGCTGCGCGTTGTGGGGCAGGCAGCACCGGTCTTAAGGGACCCGCCAGTTGAGGGCACGACCAG
>DAIRVB010000124.1:0-9548 GCA_036803065.1 Streptosporangiaceae bacterium | reverse complement strand
GTGGTCAGCGGCGGCTCGTCGAGCTCATGCGCGCCCTGATGGGCCAGCCGAAGCTGCTGCTGCTGGACGAGCCGATGGCCGGCGTCAGCCCGTCGCTCGCGCTGTCGATCGCCGACCGGCTCATAGAACTGCGGGCCGCGGGGATGACGATGCTCATGGTCGAGCATGAGCTCCGCCTGGTCGAGAAGCTCTGCGACCCCGTGGTCGTGATGGCGCGCGGCACGGTGCTCACCGAGGGCTCCATGGCGGAGCTCCAGTCCAACCAGGAGGTCGTCGATGCCTACCTCGGAGGTGGAGGTGGCTAGGGACCGGCCGGACCCGCTGGTCCGGGCCGAGTCGATCGTCGCCGGCTACGGGCCGTCCGTTGTCGTCAAGGACGTGAGTATCTCTGCCGGGGCCGGCGAGATCGTGACGGTCGTCGGCCCGAACGGGTCGGGCAAGAGCACGCTGCTGAAGACCCTGGCGGGCCTGGTGGCAGCGCGCGGCGGGCACATCTGGCATGGCGGCGTGGACGTGGCCGCGCTGCCCGCCGAGGCCCGGGCGCAGCGCGGGATCGCGTACCTTCCCCAGGAACGCGAGGTGTTCGCGTCGCTCACGGTCCGGGAGAACCTCCTCATGGGTGGCTACGCGCTCAACCGCCGTGCCCTCAAGGCCGCGCTCGAACGCGTCCACGCGACCTACCCGGTTCTCGGAAGCCTCGGCCGCACGCCGGCCGGCCGGCTGAGCGGCGGCGAGCGCAAAACGGTCGCCATGGCACGGGTGATGATGTCCTCGCCGTCGGTGGTGCTGCTCGACGAGCCGACCGCGAACCTCGCGCCCATGCCGACCGCGCAACTGCTCGAACAGGACGTGCACGCACTTGCCGCCGCGGGCGTGGCGGTGGTCCTGGTCGAGCAGCGGGCGGTGCAGGCGATCGCCATCTCGGACTGGGTGTACGTCCTCGTCGGCGGGGCGGTGGAGCTGCAGGGGCCGGCGGCCGACATCGCCGCGCGGGGTGACATCGGAGCGGTGTTCCTCGGTGCGCGCGGTCAACCGGAGGAGACAACGCCATGACCGTTTCCCATGCGGCCGAGCGGAGGCTCGTCGCGCTCGCGTGCCGGGTGCTCGCGATCGAGGGGCTCGTCGAAACGACCCTCGGCCACGTCAGCCTGCGCGTCGACGACAGGCACCTCCTCGTGCGTGCGCGCCGCGCGAGCGAGCACGGCGTGGCGTTCACGACTCCGGAGGACATCGCGCTCGTGGATCTCGACGGGAACCTGCACCCCGACGATCCGCCGATATCGCTGCCCTCGGAACTGCCGATCCACACGGCACTGCTGGCCTCGCGCCCGGACTGCGCGGCCGTGGTGCATGCCCACTCGCCCGCGGTCGTGGCGTGCACCGTGGCCGGCGTGCCGCTGCGGCCGATCGTCGGCGCGTATGACATCCCGGCGATGCGGCTCGCGGCCGGCGGTATCCCCACCTACCGCTTCGCCGGCCTCATCCGCAACGCGGAGCGCGCCGCCGGGCTACTGGAGGCCATCGGGGAGCGCCCGGTCTGCCTGCTGCAAGGCCACGGCCTGGCGACGGTCGGCCAGTCCCTGGCCGCGGCGATGCTCGCCGCCATCGACGTCCACGTCCTCGCGCGCCTCACCGTCACCTGCTGGCAGATGCAGCGGCCGCTCATCGAGGTCGACCCCGACGACTACCGGGATCTCCCGGTCTTCGGCCCGGACTATGACGACCAGGTGTGGCGGTTCTACACGGCCAAGGCGGAGAGGATACCGGTCTGATGCCTGAGACGCTCGACGTGATGCTGGGCGAGGGGGCCGGGGCGTTTCCCGGCGTGTCCGCCGCGCCCGCCGGCTCGCCGGCCGGCGGGGTGGTGGTGCTCCAGGAGGCATACGGGCTGACTGGCCATATCCGCAACGTCTGCGGCCGGCTCGCGGACGCTGGCTACCTGGCCGTCGCGCCGGCCCTGTTTCACCGGCAGGGTGCGCCCGTCCTCGGTTACGACGAGTTCTCCAGCGCGCAGCCGTTGATGGGCCGCCTGCGCGCGGCGGAAATCATGAGCGACGTCACGGCCGCGCTCGGCTACCTCCGGCATCAGGGGATGCCGGCCGACCGCTGCGCCGCCGTCGGCTTCTGCATGGGCGGGTCGGTCGCCTTCATCATGGCCACCGAATTCGAACTCGGTGCGGCCGTCACCTTCTACGGTGGCGGTGTCGCCCAGGGCCGCTTCGGGTTCCCGGCTCTCGCGGATGCGGCACCGTCGCTCCGGGCACCGTGGCTCGGCCTGTACGGGGACCAGGACCACACGATCCCCGTGGAGCAGGTGGAGACCCTCAGGGATCAGGCGGCCCGGTCGCCGGTCGCGACCGAGGTCGTCCGGTACCCGGACGCGGGTCACGGGTTCAATTGCGACGACCGGGAGACCTTTGCCCCCGACGCCGCCGCGGATGCCTGGTCGCGGATGCTCGGCTGGCTCGGCGCCCGCCTCGCCGGGCGATAGCGGGCTGCCGTAGTCCCGCTCGCCCGTCCAGCCACATCGCGCTCGTATTCTTGAGCACACCATGACCAGCCTGATCGCGCACATCCTCAGCCTCAGTGGATGGCTGGCGCTGCTGATCGTTTTCGCGGTCCCGGCCCTTGAGTCGTCCGTGTTCCTGGGCTTCATCTTCCCGGGGGAGACCGCGCTGATCCTGGGCGGGGTGCTTGCGTCCTATGGCCGGGTGAGCCTGTGGGAAGTGCTCATTGCGGGGATCTCCGGAGCGATCATCGGCGATTCGGTCGGCTACCTGGTCGGCCGCGAGTACGGCCACCGCATGCTCCGGGCGTGGCCCTTCCGCCGCATCCTGAAACCCCAGCGTATTGAGCGGGCGCAGGACTACCTGGCCACGCGGGGCGGCCGGGCCGTGTTCTTCGGCCGGTTCACTGCCGCTCTGCGGGTGCTCGTCCCGGGCCTGGCCGGCATGGCGCGCATGCGCTACCGGGTTTTCCTGCCCTTCAACGCGGCCGGCGGCGCGACCTGGGGCGCGCTGATGATCCTGCTCGGCTACATCGCCGGCGCGAGCTGGAAGCAGGTAGCCAATTACGCCACCCAGGTTGGCATCGCCCTTTTCGTCGTCGTGGTGCTCGCCCTCATCCTCGGGCACCTGCTGCGGACGGCACGTGACCCGGAGAGCTGGGCCGGGCGCCAGGTCGCGCGGCTGGCCGGCAGCCGCCCGGCTTCCTGGCTGCTGCGGCGTTTCCCAGGCCAGCTTGGGTGGCTCAGCGCGCGCTTCCAGACGGGCGTCCCGACCGGCTTCGCGCTGACGGTCGCCGTTCTCACGCTCACCGCGTGCGGCTGGTCTCTGGGATCACTGACGTTCAGCGTGGTGCACCACGTCAACAGCGCCCGTCTCGACCCGCGGGTGCTGTCCTTCTTTGTCGGCCACCGCACGCCGTGGCTGACCAGCCTGGTCAAGATCCTGACCTGGCTCGGCTCGGGTTTCGTGCTCTGGCCGGTGGTGATCGCCGCGGGCCTGGGCCTGTGGTGGTGGCGCCGCCAGGTGCTGGCCGCGATCCTTCCCGCGCTGTCGCTGGCGGGCGCCGGGGCGGGGTCCTGGCTGACCGAAGTCCTGGTCAGGCGTCCCCGGCCGGCCGCCGGGGACTGGCTCGGCGCCTTCAGCGGGTGGTCTTACCCTTCTCTGCACGCGGCGCAGGCACTCGCCGCCTGGGGCATGCTGGCGGTCGTGGTCATGGCGGGCCGTTCCCTGCGGACGCGGACGCTGCTCATGGCGGGCGCCGCCCTGATCGCGTTGGTCGTCGGGCTGACGGGGCTGTACCTGGCCGCCCACTGGATGACCGACGTGCTGGCCGGCTGGGCGCTCGCGGGAGCCTGGGGCTGCCTGCTGATCATTTCCTACCTGTTCACGCCGCAGGTCCCGGCGGCCACCGCGCCGCCGGCGGCGCGCCCGGCGGCCCGCCGGGAAGCGGCCTAGGCCACCCGGAACTTGGCCGAAGATTGTTAAGGCATCCGCGCGGACGGTCTTTCGTTGCGGCGTGTAAGAGCAGGCCATCAGGGTCCGCCCAGGTCCGTTACCAGCCGGAATGTCCCTGGTCATCGTCCACTGCGGTCCGCCAAGAGCTGCCCCACCCTGGCGTCGATTGCTCCGGGCATGGCTCCTTGGCGGCCAAAGCCCTGGATAGAACCTTCCCGGCCTTGCCGGTACCGCGCGAGGCCGGGCCGAAAGACCCGAGCCGGAAGAACCGGGCCGGAAGGACGAGGACAATGCCTCGCCCAGCACAGGGACTTTGACTCTGGGGGCCGCACTGATTATCACCGAGAGTAAGCATAGCGTCACCAAATGAACACGCAGCCTAACTCTGGAAGCAGGCTATCGCGGCCTCCCGCAAGGGGCGCGGCGGGGAACGCTCAGACGAACGCTTCATATCGCAGGAGGCCGGGGCTATGACACCACCAATTCAGTAAAGCCGCTCAGCTCAGCGCCAGCAATCCGGTCAGGACTCGAGATCGCAACATTCATCCTCGGAATTCTATCCTTTGTTTTGGGATGGTTCACCATCGTCCTGGGAGTGGTCGTTGCCGTGGCCGGGATCACGCTAGGCATCCTTGATTTGACAACTTTCGCAAGCAAGTCGTCCAGACAAGTTCAGATGGCAGCACAACATGGGTGACGGACGTGGAGGTTACCACGCCCGCGCTGACGGCTGGTGTCACATCCTGCCCCAGCGGATCGTTCATGTCCGTTGTTCCTGTCGCGCCCTGACCTGCGCGCTGGCTGTCGCCTTGAGATGGCACGGCGAGTAACGGCCGGCAAGACGCTCCAAATCAAGGGGAAGCAATGAATTCCAAGAGAATCATCATAGCCGTAATCGGCGTGCTGGGGGTAGCCGTAATCGTAGCAGGCGTCCGGGTCTCATCCAGCGGCTCAACTAAGAATGTCTATCCTGGGTACCCAAGAATTCCCGCTACTCACGCTCCCGTTGGCGGCCCGCGGATATCGGCGCCGGCGCCGGGTGGCAACACTGCAAACGGAGCATCGAATACCAGCTACAGCTACAACTGGTCCGGATACGCCGCCAATGGCTCTAACGGCCAGTACCACGGCGTCAAGGCAAGCTGGGTCCAGCCTAGGATTATCCGCACAGGTGGCAGTTCCTGGCAGGACGCATCATTCTGGGTTGGGCTTGACGGTTCAAACAGCAATACCGTCGAACAGCTTGGCACGGAAGGCTACTACCGCGATGGCACGATCCTGTATGACGCCTGGTACGAGATGTACCCCGCCGCGCTAGTTACCCTCAGCAATCACGTGCAGCCAGGCGATCATCTGACAGCCTCAGTCAGCAGGTCAGGCAGAAGCTACACACTCACGATCAAGGATTCCACCGAAGGCTGGAGCCGCACTATTCACAAGACAGGCGGCTACCATAACAGCAGCGCTGAGGCAGTCGCGGAAGCCCCGTATGCAGGTGGCATCCTTCCACTGGCTAACTTCCACATTGCCCACTTCACCAGCACTGCGATAAATGGCAAGTCCGCCATATCGGAAAGAGCAGGCGCAATTGATATGCTGAGCAGGAGCGGCACTTCCTACCTGGATACAGTCTCACCCATCAACAGTGCCGGGGCCTGGACCGCCTTCTGGGACAGCGCGTCGTAACCTCACTGAACACTGGCTACTGTTGTGAAAATCTGCTCATTGGGGTTGTGCCGACTCTGGATGATCTTGCGGTGGGCCGCAGGCCCTTGCTTAGACGCTGGCCTGTAACGGGGACGGTTGATGAGCTCATGGACCGGGCGGTGGTGCGGGTCAGCGGGGTGGAGCGGGCGGCATGCGGCAGTGGTTCTGGGTCGGGGGGCGTGGTCCGGGGCCAGAATTGCTGTGGCCCGGCGGCTATGTGCTCTCCTGCCGGGACGGCCGGGCCAGGCCGCCGCTGCCAGGACGCAGCTGCTCCGTCCCGCTGATGTCAGCCGCGTGCCTCTGGGGGCTTCATCTGGTGCGGGCTATCAGCCCAGTCCGCCACGACGCCAGCATCCTGGCGGCGTTGCAGGCGGTAGCTTCCCAGCGCGCCGGTGCTGAGGGCGGACAGGATTCCGGCTGGCAGGCTGATAGAAAGCGGTCGCCCGAGGGCCATCGGCGCGACGGCTACGACCAGGCCGGCTCCTGCCGCGAGAAGCCACGTCTGGGCGTGATTGCCGGGCTGCCACCGGAAGGCGCGGCGAAGCCGGGCAGACCGTCGCGCGCCGTCGTCGCTGGTGCCGTGCATGGCGGAACTGTACCTGGCTGCCGGGCTGCGGGATGACGGCAGCGTGTCCTGGCGGCCAGGAGGCTGGCGATCTCGTTGCGGGTGAACGGGATCTGGTCGTCAGGAGCACCGCCGCGCTGGTGCTCGCCGGCGGCGGCGATGGTCAGGAACGCCAGTGCGAGCATGGCCAGGGTGGTCCACCGGTACCAGGAGGCCCAGCGGCGGACCTGATGCTCGTCGAGGCCGGCGAGGCCGAGCCTCGAAGGCCTTGACCTTGGGGTGTTTATTGATTGTTTGCTAAACCATGGCTGGCCCAAAAGATAGAGAACTCCCTGGCTCCCTAATTCCCTCGGTGCGAGCTACCGGCGGCGTGGTCAAATAGGCGAGTTAAACCATTCCCGCCGTTGCGGAGGTCTTGGCCGGGATTGGTACGCCATGAAACCGTAGCGGCGCTGTTGCTACGTACTGACCGGGGGAGTGGTTCATGTGAATTCCACTGTCGTTCCCACGCCGCCCACCTTAGAGGCTCAGGACGCCGCGGGCGTGCCCGATCTGGGGCAGGCTCGCTGGTGGAGCCGTGACCGGCCCCGAAGGCGCCTGCTGTTTCTCGCGGAAGCGATCGTGGCCTTCGTCGCGTGCTTACTGCTCCCGGTCCTGGTCCGGCACCTGGACGTGAACCCGATGAATCGGATCGGGCAGGTCAGTGGGTTGGCTGCGATCCAGTTGGGATTCGCGCTGGCGGGCATCGCGGCACTCGCCGGTCTCCTGATGGGCCAGTGGCTGCGCGGCGGGATCTTCTTCGAGATTGCCATCCGGCTGAGCTGTGCGGCCCTGGCCGGCCTGGCCAGCGGTTTCGTTGCGGCCGGGGCCGTGGTCTCGTTGCTGGGCACGCCCTGGCCGATGTTCGGCCTTAACGGTGACACCGGCCGGCTCGTCGCCTGGGCGACCTCCATCCTGCACGGGCACGGCGATCCCACGCCTCTATACCCGCCGCTGTCGCTGTACGGGCTGGCGGGCCTGGCCAAGGTGTTCTATGCCGGCAACGTCGCCTATGCATTCAAGGGAATGGAGATTCTGGGCGCTGCCGTTATCGGGCCGCTGGCTTACCTCGCATGGCGAATGCTGTTCCGGCCGATGTGGGCACTCGTCATCGGAGTCGTCCCGATGATGGCACTGATCGACTCGTACAAGCCCTATGACGCGGTGGTGCTGATCCTCTTGCCGCCCGTGCTCGGGGCCCTGCTGCGGGCGGTGCGCCGGTCGCCGGGCGAGGACTGGCCGGCGCTGCTGGTCAGGGCAGCCGGGCTGGGGCTGCTGCTGGCAGTGCTGTTCCTGACCTACTCAGGCTGGTTTGTGTGGAGTGCCGGTGGAGTAGCCGCGGCGGTGCTCCTGCTCTTCCCATGGCGCTCGGGGCGGTCCGGCCGGCTCAGGGGACTGGCTGTGGCCGGGACCAGCGCGGCGGCGTTCTTGCTCGTGGCGGGCTGGTACGCCGTCATTCTGCTGCGCAGCGCCGGCACCCCGGACCGGAACTTCAGCTTCGACGTCTACACCGACCCGGCGTACTTCTCGATGTGGCGCACCGACATGCCGGGCGTAGTCACCCAGTGGCCGCCTCCCGGGGAGATCGGCGGGGTCAGCGTCTTCACCGCACTGCTTTTCGTGGCCCTGGGCGTCACGCTCTGGCTCGGGCTGAGGCGGTCCGTGGTGGTCGCTACCGCCTGCATCTTCGCCAGTGCGTGGCTGATGCGGCTCTTTTTCGCGGCCCGGATGTACTCCACGGGTGAGGTCGAGCTGTGGATCCGGACGGACAATGAGCTGTTGTACTGCGGGCTGGTGTTCATCGGGCTTGCGGTGTACCTGCTGGCGGCGAGGCTGGTAGAGGCGAGAGCAGCCCTGTCCCGGCCGCCCGGCGGCGAGGGGAGCGGAGCGGGCGACCGCGGCTTGCGGCCAGGGCTGCCGCTGCGCGGTCCTGCGGTGATCGGAGCCTTCGCCGGATTGCTGATGCTAGCGGGCTCGATGGGATCGTCTCAGTCAGACCGCTACATGCCGGCGGACGTGCCCACCTACCAGATCTTCACCTATGTGTCACATACTGTGCGGATGCTCAATGGGCGATGCCCGCAGTACGCACCGCATGGTCAGTGCTCTAAGGACGGCGACCAGAAGTGGAAGTCCTTCATATACGTAGGCCCGAAGCCCTGAGCCCTGAGCCCTGAGCCGTGAACCCGGGGGTACCTCGGCTCTGATACGCCACCTCAAGCCCGCTGACCGAAAGGACCAGAAGTGGCTGTGGCCATCGTCCTGGCGGCCGGAGCGGCGTTACTGTCTGCCCTGGCGGTGGTATTTCAGCGGGTGGCGCTGGAGTCGGCCCCCGCCGACTCCAGCCTGAGCCCCCGGCTGATGACCCACGCGCTGCGCAAACGTGGCTGGCTGATCGGGTTCGGCCTGATGCTCGGCATGTTCGTGCTGCAGGCATCGGCGCTGCGCATCGGCCAGCTCAGCGTCGTCCAGCCGGTGGTCACCACCGAGCTGATCTTCCTGGTGGTCATCCTGGTGGCCGGTTTCCACCGGACGGTCGGCTGGAGCGAACTGCTGGGCATCCTGGCCATCGTGGCCGGGCTGGCCGGCTTCTTCACCTCCGCATCGCCTGCCGTCGGCAAAGGGCAGCCCGACGGCCGGGCGTGGATAGTCGTATCGGTGATCACCGTGGCGTGCGCGCTCGGCCTGGTGGCAGCGGGCCGAGCCGGTCCCCGCTGGTGGCGGGCCGCTGTGCTGGGAGCCGCCTCCGCCGTGCTGTTCGCCTACAACGCCGCCCTGACGAAGACGCTGACCACGCTGCTGCGCCACGGTGGCTGGGCCCACGTGTTCGAGAACTGGGACCCGTATCTGCTGGCCCTCACCGGCGTGTCCGGCTTGTTCCTGCTGCAGAGCGCGCTGCACGCGGGCCCGATCACCGCGTCACGCACCACCAACGTGATCATCAACCCCCTGGCCAGCATCGTGATCGGAGTCACCGCCTTCAGCGAGCGGCTGCGCGCGGGGACGGGGTTCGTGGCCCTTGACGTCCTGGCCCTCGTGGTCATGTGCACCGGCGTGGTGGTGCTCATCCGCTCCCCCCTGGTGGCCGGCCTCGGCGCGACGGCGGCCGCCGACGAGTACCTCGGTGGAGATCCCCTCCCGCCCCCGGCGGTGTGAGCGGCGGCTGCACCACCTCGACCGGCAGCTCGTAGACCTACCCGCAGCCGGCGCTGGCTGTCCTGGCGTCCAGGACTATTTCACTCCTGAGATCAACAGCCAGGCGATCGGCTATCCCG
>DAIRVB010000123.1:7359-9605 GCA_036803065.1 Streptosporangiaceae bacterium | reverse complement strand
GTTAGCCGCTAGGCCAGCACTGCGGCGGTTAGCCGCTAGGCCAGCACTGCGGCGGTTTAACCGCTAACTGGCACCGGGTGCTTCAACCGCTGACGACCCGGCAGGCCATTCCGGGTACGGTTGAGGAGGACGCGGAGGCCCGATGCGAATTAGGCGTGAGCCGGAGATTCAGGTCAAGACAGCCCAGCAGGTCGCTGTGATGCGCGCGGCGGGGCTGGTGGTCGCCCGTGCGCTGACGGCGGCGGCCGGCGCAGTAGGGCCCGGAGTGTCCACGGCGGACCTGGACGCTGTGGCCGCGGAGGAGATACGGGCCGCGGGCGCCATCCCCTCGTTCAAGGGCTACCACGGGTTCCCGGCCACGATTTGCGCGTCGGTCAACGACCAAATCGTGCATGGCATCCCCAGCGCGAACCGGAGGTTGCGGACGGGCGATGTGGTCTCGATCGACTGCGGCGCGATCGTTGAGGGCTGGCATGCGGACGCGGCGCTGACCGTGGGCGTAGGAGCGATCTCCGAGGAACTGACCCGGCTGATAGAGGTGTGTGAGCGGGCCCTGTGGCATGGTCTGGTTCAGGCGCGGCCCGGCGCGCGGCTGACCGATATCTCCCACGCGGTGGAGCGCAGCGCCCATGCGCCCGGCGCGGATGGCTCCGCCGGTAGCTACGGCATCGTCGAGGACTACGTCGGCCACGGAATCGGCAGCGAGATGCACATGGATCCGCCGGTCCCCAACCAGGGGGAGCCGGGCCAGGGGCCTGTGCTGGTGGAGGGGATGGCGCTGGCGGTCGAGCCCCTGCTGGTCCTCGGTCAGCCCGACACAGTGCTGCTCGATGACGGCTGGACCGTAGTGAGCGCGGACGGCACCTGGTCCGCGCACTTTGAGCACACGGTAGCCATCACCGCCGACGGGCCCTGGGTACTCACCGCGCCGGACGGCGGCCGCGACTGGTTTTCCCGGCTGGCTGAGCCCGCGAATGATTCTGCCCACGGCCTGGCCGACTCAGCGTCACGTCCGCAGGTCTGAGGAGGGTTGCCGATGCCGAGCGATCCCAAGATCCGGGCCTCCGACCAGGACCGTGACCGGACTGCGGCACTGCTGCGCGAGCATCACGCAGCGGGCAGGCTCACCCTGGACGAGTTCAATGAGCGCCTCGACAAGGTCTATGCCGCGAAGACCGTGGGGGAACTCGACGCCCTGATGGCGGATCTGCCCGCCATCGACCTCTATCAGCTCCCTGACGCATCGCTGAGGCGTGGGCCAGGCGGGGACCCGCGGCTTCCCTGGTGGCGCCCGCCGGGCGCGCTGATGGCCACTCACGGCGGGTTCTCGCCGGCTTGGCAAGCAGCTTGGGGTGGCTGGCTCTCGATCGGTTCCATCTGCTTCGTCGTCTGGCTCCTGAGCGGCGCGAGCCTGACGAATCCCTGGTTCCTGTGGGTGGTAGGGCCGTGGGGGTTGTTGATGCTCGGGCGCTGGATCACTGGCGCACCCGGCCACGGCCCAGGGGGCCACGGCCCAGGGGGCCACGGCCCAGGGGGCGCCGACGCGCCGGGTTCCGACCGTCACCGTGGCCGGGACCGTGACGGAGGCCGGCCCGGTGACCGTGGCCGGGACCGCGGTCGGCCCGGTGACCCGGGCCGCGGCTGGGACCGTGATCGCCGCCGCGGCCGGGACCGACACCGTGGCCGTGGCTACCGGGGCGACGCCGACCGCGGCTAACCCCCTCAGCCGTCCCCGTCCCCGGCGCGGCCCAGCCCGGCGGCCCAGTCCAGGCCGAGTCCAACGGCCCAGCCCCAATGGCGCAGCCGACGGCCCCCAGTCCGACGGCCCCCAGTCCAACGGCGCAGCCTCAGCGGCCCAGCCCAGTGGCCCAAGTCCCATGACGCAGCCTCAGCGCACCTCAGGCCAGGTCGAAGTCGCCACCGCGCACTCCAGCGGTGAACGCCGGCCACTCATCGGGGGTGAGTACCAGCACCGGACCTTCCCGGTCCTTCGAGTCACGAACCGCGCGGCCGCTGGGGGGCACGCGGGTTCCTGCCCGTTCGTTTCCCTTCCCCGCCACCGCCGCACATGCGCTGGGAGGCACGCGGGTTCCTGTCCGCCATGTGGCGTGAATCTTTCGTGATCATGGAATCCAGCCGTCCGACCATGACTACAATGGCGCTACACTTGCGTTGCTATCTCTGTGACCACGGGCCCTGCCCGGCAGGAGTGCCGGGAATGTTCCGGGCTCCGCCCTGGTTCGCAT
>DAIRVB010000123.1:0-7259 GCA_036803065.1 Streptosporangiaceae bacterium | reverse complement strand
GGGCCCTGCCCGGCAGGAGTGCCGGGAATGTTCCGGGCTCCGCCCTGGTTCGCATTGTTGCGCGGGGTCGCGTAGAATCTGCTGCGGTCCGTGAGCTGTTGTGTGTGTGTGGCTTTCGCCGGATACGCGAAGGCAGTCCTCTGGAGGGCCTCCTGTATCCGATCGGCACGCACGAACACGAACCGGGTCGTGGGGGAATCTCACGAGCGTACGCGCATGACAAGCACGGCACGATCAGTAATCGAAGCCCCAGCCAGCACGAAGCCACCGGCAAGTGCCAGCGGGCCTGACAGCGAAGCGCGGAGGATATGCCCAAGAAGGACGGCGCCATCGAGATCGAGGGCAAGATTGTCGAGTCACTTCCCAATGCCTTCTTCCGGGTGGAGCTGGACAACGGGCACAAGGTCCTCGCCCACATCAGCGGGAAGATGCGGATGCACTACATCCGCATCCTGCCCGATGACCGGGTCGTCGTGGAACTGAGTCCGTACGACCTGAGTCGCGGCCGGATTGTCTACAGGTACAAGTAACGAACTGACGGCGCGGGGCCCACAGCGGCCCGGCTCCCGAGGAGGGCCACGATGAAGGTTAAGCCAAGTGTGAAGAAGATCTGCAGCAAGTGCCGGGTTATCAGGCGGCATGGCCGGGTCATGGTCATCTGCTCTGACCCGCGGCACAAGCAGCGCCAGGGCTGATGCACCACCAAGCCAAGGCGTAACAACTCCAGCACGCACCGCATCCCGCGTCGGCGACAAGCCGACGCGGGCCACCCCCGGTAGGAGGCCGGGGCCCTACCCGGGCAGGGGCAGGGGAGCGGTGTGTACGACCTCCTCGACACGAAGGAGAACTGCCCGCAGATGGCTCGACTGGTTGGTGTTGACCTCCCCCGCGAAAAGCGGCTGGAGGTCGCTCTCACATACGTTTACGGGATCGGCCGGACCCGTGCGCTCGAGACGCTGCAAGCGACGGGCGTGAGCGGCGATACGCGAGTCCACGAACTGGGAGACGACGATCTTGTCCGCCTCCGTGACTGGATCGAAGCCACTTACAAGGTAGAAGGAGACCTGCGCCGCGAGGTGCAGGCCGACATCCGCCGCAAGGTGGAGATCGGGTGCTACCAGGGAATCCGTCACCGGCGCGGGCTGCCAGTGCATGGCCAGCGCACCCAGACGAACGCGCGTACCCGCAAGGGCAGGAAGAAGACAGTGGCCGGCAAGAAGAAGGCCGGCAAGAAGTAGTTCGCGGCTCACCGCGATCCGACGACCTCCAGGAGCAGGGAGCAGATGCCTCCGAAGAGCCGTACCGGCGCCAAGAAGGTGCGCCGCAAAGAACGGAAGAACGTCGCTCATGGGCACGCCCACATCAGGAGCACGTTCAACAACACGATCGTCTCGATCACCGATCCGATCGGCAACGTCATTGCGTGGGCTTCCTCTGGCCAGGTCGGCTTCAAGGGATCGCGCAAATCGACACCGTTCGCCGCGCAGATGGCGGCGGAGGCTGCCGCACGTCGCGCCATGGAGCACGGGATGCGCAAAGTCGACGTCTTCGTCAAGGGCCCTGGCTCTGGGCGGGAGACCGCTATCCGTTCGTTGCAGGCGACCGGCCTTGAGGTGGGATCCATTCAGGACGTCACCCCGGTTCCGCATAATGGCTGCCGCCCGCCGAAGCGGCGCCGGGTCTGAGGAGTAAAGCGACAGATGGCTCGATACACGGGCGCGGACTGCAAGCTCTGCCGCCGCGAGAAGATGAAGCTCTTCCTGAAGGGGTCCAAGTGCGATTCGCCCAAGTGCCCCATCGAGATCCGGCCGTACCCACCGGGTGAGCACGGCAGGAACCGGCCCAAGGAGAGCGAGTACCTGCTTCAGATCAGGGAGAAGCAGAAGGCACGCCGGGTCTACGGAATCCTTGAGCGCCAGTTCCATGGCTACTACGAGGAGGCCACGCGCAAGCGCGGCAAGACCGGCGAGAACCTGCTCCAGATCCTGGAGAGCCGCCTGGACAACGTGGTGTACCGGGCCGGTTTCGCGAAGAGTCGGGACATGGCCCGCCAACTGGTGACGCACGGCCACTTCCTGGTCAATGGGCGGAAGGTGGACATCCCGTCGTACCGGGTCGGGGAGAGCGACATCGTCGATGTTGCACCCAAGTCCGTGGAGATGACACCTTTCGTGGTAGCGCGGGCGGAGGCTGGCGAGCGCCAGTCGCCCGCGTGGATCGAAGTGATCCCGGACAAGATGCGGGTCCTGGTCCACACGCTCCCGGTCCGGGCCCAGATCGATACACAGGTTCAAGAGCAGCTCATCGTCGAGCTGTACTCGAAGTAACACCATGCCGGGGCCGTCCGCCGCAGGGCGGCCCACGGCAGCGGCGGCGGTTTGCCGTCAACAGGAATCGCGACATCAAATAGCGGGTGTCGCGGGAAATAGGGGTAGCAATGCTTATCGCTCAGCGTCCAACTCTCACTGAAGAGCAGGTCGACGAGTTCAGGTCGAGGTTCGTCATCGAGCCTCTGGAGCCTGGATTCGGGTACACGATCGGAAACTCGATCCGGCGTACCCTGCTCTCCTCGATCCCGGGTGCGGCCGTGACCAGCATCAGGATCGAAGGCGTGCTGCACGAGTTCTCCACCGTGGCGGGCGTTGCCGAGGACGTCACCGACATCATCCTCAACCTCAAGGAACTCGTCGTATCGTCCGAGCAGGACGAGCCTGTGGTGATGTACCTGCGTAAGCAGGGCCCAGGAGAGGTCACCGCGGCGGACATCGCGCCGCCGGCCGGGGTCGAGGTGCACAACCCGGGCATGCACATCGCCACCCTGAACAGCAAGGGCAAGCTGGAGATGGAGCTGACGGTCGAGCGCGGCCGTGGCTACGTGTCCGCTGCGCAGAACAAGCAGCCCGGCCAGGAGATCGGCCGGGTGCCCATCGACTCGATCTACTCGCCCGTGATGCGGGTTACCTACAAGGTCGAGGCCACACGTGTCGAGCAGCGGACCGACTTCGACAAGCTCATCCTCGATGTCGAGACCAAGCCGTCGATGCGGCCCAGGGACGCGGTAGCGAGCGCGGGCAAGACCCTCGTCGAGCTCTTCGGCCTCGCCCGGGAGCTGAACGTCGACGCCGAGGGCATCGATATCGGCCCGTCGCCAACCGACGCGGCCCTGGCCGCGGACCTGGCCCTGCCGATCGAGGAGCTGAACCTGACGGTCCGCTCGTACAACTGCCTGAAGCGCGAGGGCATCCACTCCGTGGGCGAGCTCGTCGCCCGCAGCGAGCAGGATCTGCTCGACATTCGTAACTTCGGTGCGAAGTCGATCGAGGAAGTCAAGCAGAAGCTGACCGACATGGGTCTCGCGCTCAAGGACTCCCCGCCAGGATTTGACCCGGGGAGCGCGGCGGACAGCTACGGCGCTGACGACGACGAGAGCTACGTCGAGACTGAGCAGTACTGACGGGCCGGAACGCCCGTCAGCACCGAACCTAGGAGAACCTTTCGATGCCCACGCCCACCAAGGGCCACCGGCTGGGCGGCAGCTCGGCCCACCAGCGGCACATGCTGGCGAACCTGGCCACCGCGCTCTTCGAGCACGGCAAGATTACGACGACGGAGGCCAGGGCGCGGCGGCTGCGGCCCTACGCTGAGCGCTTGATCACCTTTGCCAAGCGGGGTGACCTGCACGCCCGCCGCAAGGTGCTCACCGTGGTCACCGACAAGAGCGTGGTGCACACGCTCTTCACCGAGATCGGGCCACGGTTCGAGACTCGTGAAGGCGGATACACCCGGATTACCAAGATCGGGCCCCGCAAGGGGGACAACGCTCCCTTGGCGGTCATCGAACTCGTCAGCGAGGAAGCTGACGCGAAGCCGCGCCGCCGCCGCGCCCGCCGCGCCCAGCCCGGCAGGACTGCCCGTCCCACGCCCGCGGCGCAGGCGGCTGTCGCGGAAGACGCCGCCAAAGAGCCGGTTGCGGCTGGCGAGACCAGCACTGGCCAGGCGGACGTCGCCGAAGCCGGCGCGACTGGGCCCAGCGACGAGGCGGACGCCGAATCGGCCGATGAGGAGTCAGCGGAGGACACGGACGCCAAGTCGGCGCACGGAGCCGACGACTAGCGAGCAGGACGCCGGGGGCATCGCATCCGACACGGGCGCAGCTAGCACGGGTGCAGCTAACACCGACGGCGCTGCGGATCCCGGTTTCACCCGGCTGAGGCTGGACTTGTCTTACGACGGCTCCGGCTTCTCCGGGTGGGCCCGCCAGCCCGGTCAGCGGACTGTCCAGGACGTTGTCGAAGAGGCGCTCTGTCGCCTGCTGCGGATGGCCAGGCCGCCAGCGCTCACGGTGGCCGGCCGGACCGATGCCGGGGTGCATGCCCGCGGGCAGGTGACTCACGTCGATGTGCCAGCCGATTCGTGGGCGCAGGCCGCCCCCGTCGCGGCCCGCAGGTTGTCCCGGCTGCTCCCGCCGGATGTCCGGGTGCACGCGATCCGCCCCGCTCCAGACGGCTTCGACGCCCGGTTCTCCGCCCTGTGGCGGCGCTACTCCTACCGGGTGTGTGACGATCTGACGGCGGCGGAGCCGCTGCGCAGGCACGACACCCTTTGGTACCGGCACCCGGTGGATGTGGGAGTCATGAACGAAGCCGCCGCGGACTGCATGGGCGAACATGACTTCGCTGCCTTCTGCCGACGCCGCGAGGGGGCCACGACGGTGCGGGCACTACTGCGCCTGGAGTGGGCGAGGACATCTCCGTCGGTTCTCACCGCGACCGTCGTTGCCGATGCGTTCTGCCACAACATGGTGCGGGCATTGGTGGGTGCCCTGCTCCTTGTCGGTGATGGAAGCAGGCCCGTCAGCTGGCCGGGCCGCGTGCTCGCGGCCCGGGTGCGTGACCCGGGCGTGACGGTGGTAGCCGCGCACGGGCTTTGCCTGGAGGAGGTCCGTTACCCGCCACCGGCGCAACTGTCAGGCCGCGCCCAGGCGACCCGCCGCATCCGGACATCCGGCTGACGACGCGGAGCGCACGGCGTATCAGGTCTGCGGCTTCCCGATCACCATGCGGCTGGTCAGGCTCACATTCGCGGTACCGCTGACCAGGTTGTCGGAGAACGTCTTCAGCTGGGCGCGCTGGGTCGCCGTTGTCGGCGTGTGCAGGTTGCTGAACTCGGCCCATATCAAGATCAGGTAATGGCCCTTGTATACCGCTTCTTCCAGACCCGTCCCTTTGGTCAGGTTGTGCGTGGGCCCTTGGGCAGCGGGGAGCTGGTCGATGAACTCGGCGGCGCCCGTCGTCTGCCCAGCCCGCTGGGAAGCGGTGGCATCAGCCAGGTTGAGCACGCCGATCGTGCCCATGATCTGCTGGCTAGTGGTGATATAGCTGGCCCGCATCACCTGCGTGCAGCCGGGCTTGTGCACGGCCGCCTGGAGCGTTGCCCCGAGCACCGCCGCGGGGCAGTCGGTCCCCGCCTGATCGATGGTCCTGGTGCCGGTGGTCCCGCCTGAGGAGAACTGGGCCGGGAACAACTCCGTGAGGGTGAGCGGAATGGGATCCTCGGTGCGGGTGGTGATGTGCTTCCAGGGTCCCAGGGATGGTGCTGGGCTGTTGGATGCGACCGTCGTCCGCGGCGGCGTGGACGCCCGCGCGCCGCTTGCTTGCCCTTTGACGAAGTGCAGATACGCCAACGTGACCAATGTGCCGACGGCCAGCGCCATCAGGATGGGAAGCAGCCACACTCGGGCGCGGCTAGGGGTCTTGCGTGGTTTGCGGCCGCGGGCGGCGGCACGGGACACCCTGGTTCCCGCATCCCTGCGGGCCACGCTGCGGACTGCTGTGGGTTCCGCGTCCACGTCGTGCCGGCCCGTGGGTTCCTCGTCGGCGTCGTACGGGCCCGTGGCATCCGCGTCCGCATGGTACGGGCCCGTGGCATCCGCGTCCGCTTGGTACCGGCCCGTGGTTCCCGCATCCGCTTGGTACCTGCCGGTGGTTCCTGCGGCGGCCGGGAACTGGCCCGTGGCTTCCTCGTCCCCAGGCCACTGAGCGTTCGCAGGCGGGTCGGGGGCACCAGCGCGCCGACTCGCTCTGCCCCGTCGAGGAGACTGCCTCCCCGGCTCTGGGACGGGCGGCGCGGCAGCCTCCGCAGGGCCGTTCGCCCAGGCGGTAGCGGGATCGTCCGCTTGAGCGTCGGCCGGGCTGGCTGGCCAGGGGTCGGCCACGTCCTGATCCCAGGGGTAAGCTCCGCCCTGGGTCAGGCCCGAACCGGTGCCGGTGGCCGCCTGCGCGCCACCGGTGGCAGTGGGGTCGGCCCATCCGTCGCCGAGTTGGGCCGCGTCGAGCACTGCCCATGTCTGGGTTGCGGTCATATCGGCGGACGGATCGCTGACGGCGAGCAGGGAGTACCCCGGTTCCGCGGCAGCGTTGGGCCACGAGCGTGCTTCTGGACGCCCCCCAGGCCCGGCCGAGCGCACGGCCGGTGGGTTCCAGGGGGAGAACTGCCCGGGCGGGTAGACCGGATCCGGAGCCCCCGGCGCCGGGGGGAAGCCACGCAACGGCCCCCGGCCTGCCGGGCCCGCCGTCCGGAACGCCCCCACGCCCCACAGCGATCCGCTCGCTCTCGGCTTATCTCCGGAAGCGCCAGGTCGCTGACCGCCGCCACCTTGGATCTCACGCTCCGGCCTGCCGAGCGGGCGCCGCCAGACGTCATCCCGGGAGCCGGTGGGCGCGGCCAGGGGGACTCCGCCTGGGGAGGCCGGTCGGTCCGCCGCGGACGTGTGCCGCGGCGCGCGCTGGCCACCGCTTGCGGGCCGCCCATCGGAGGCACCTGAATTGCGTTCCGGCTCTGCTGAGCGGCCGTGGCGGGTGTGGCGCGATCCGCCGTTTCGGGCGGGCTGGGCGGCTGGCGGTGACTGGGCGCCAGGCGAGGGCTGCGTGCTCAGGGGCGGCTGACCGCCTCGAGGTGGCTGGGTGCCCAGGGGCGGCTGACCGCCTCGTGAAGGCTGACCGCCTCGAGGTGACGGGGCGCTAGGCGGTGGCTGGGCGCCTCGCGGTGGCTGGGTGCCCAGGGGCGGCTGACTACCCGGGGCTGGCTGGGTGTATCCAGGCGGCTCGGCGTACCCAGACGGCTGGGTGTACCCAGACGGCGGCGCGTAGCTAGAGGGCTGGGCGTATTCAGATGGCTGGGCGTACCCGGATGGCGGCGCGTAGCTAGACGGCTCGGCGTATCCGGATGGCGGCGCGTAGCTAGACGGCTGGGCGTATTCA
>DAIRVB010000122.1:0-9645 GCA_036803065.1 Streptosporangiaceae bacterium | reverse complement strand
TGATCACCGAGTGGCTCGGTTCCGCCGGCCGCCAGGCAGCGGACCTGGCCGCGACTGGCGGAGATACCCGCAGATGCCGGAGGCCGCTGATGTACTGGCTGCAGCGGCCGTGCTAATGTCCCAATGCTGAGGATTGGCCCTATTTTTCCGGGTATAACCGGTGCTTGGGCAGCGATCGGTCATGGGGAGCGGGGCGTGCGGCACGGGTGACAACAATGCGGAGGATTTGCCTCGAGCGTCAATTACAGCGCCATGCCGGGCCGCTCGATGTCCTCATGTGCGGCACGGCATAGCACCTTCGGGTCACGGGGAAGAACCTCAGGGAACCGTCGATGTTACTTCAGCGTTCCCTCAATGTGACCTTCTTGTATTGGTAACGCCATGGCTTCCGTCCCGCTAGCTGCGTCTGAGGGGGTACCCGCGGCGGGCGCGTTCCAGCCGCCGGCCTGACTTGCCCCGTCCCTGGCAATGCCGCCAGGGACGCGACCGACCGGAGGGAGATGCGTGACTGCCATACGACTACAGAGTGAGCCTGCGGTGCCTGCCACGGGCCGCCGGTTCCGTGCGTACACGGTCAAGCACCTGGATGCGCTGGTGGCCCAGGCCGGGCTGGACGCCAGCGAGCGGCTGGCCGTCCGGGCCGTGGCCACCGTGCTGCCGTTCCGTACCAATGCCTACGTGGTTGAGAACCTCATCGACTGGGATGCGGCTCCGGACGACCCGATCTACCGTCTCGTTTTCCCGCAGGCGGACATGCTGCCTCCAGCCGACGTTCAGCGGATCGCCAGCCTGCTGGCCCGGAACGCACCCGATGGCGAGGTGGCGGCCGCCGCGCACGAGGTGCGGACACGGCTGAACCCGCATCCCGCCGGACAACTTGCGCTGAACATCCCTGACCTGGGCGACGAGCCACTGCCCGGGGTTCAGCACAAGTACCCAGAGACCGTCCTGGTGTTCCCGAAGCAGGCGCAGACGTGCCACGCGTATTGCACGTACTGCTTCCGATGGGCCCAGTTCGTCGACGAGCCTGATCTGAAGATGGCCACCGCTGACACCGCCAGGATCGTCGAATACCTCCGCAGGCACCGCGAGGTGACCAGCGTGCTGATCACTGGCGGGGATCCCATGATCATGGGTGCCGACGTACTGCGCCGTTACGTCGAGCCGCTCCTGGACGAGGGGCTTGACCACATCGAGTCCGTGCGGATCGGCAGCAAGTCGCTCGCCTACTGGCCGCAGCGCTTCGTCACCGACCCGGACGCCGACGACACGCTGCGGCTGTTCGGGAAAGTCGTGGCGTCCGGCCGCGGCCTGGCCTTCATGGCTCACTTCTCGCACCCGCGCGAGCTCGAGTCGCCGCTGGTCGCCGAAGCGGTCCGGAGGATCCGGAGCACTGGCGCGGTGATCCGGACCCAGGCACCGCTCATCCGCTCTATCAACGACAATCCCGCAACCTGGGCGGCCATGTGGGGCACACAGGTGCGCATGGGAATGGTCCCGTACTACATGTTCGTAGAGCGGGACACAGGCCCGCAGGATTATTTCGCGGTGCCTCTCGCCGCCGGTTACCGGATCTTCCGTGATGCTTACCGGGGCGTCTCGGGCCTCAGCCGGACAGTCAGGGGGCCCTCGATGTCGGCCACCCCCGGGAAGCTGTGCGTGGACGGCATCACCGAGGTGGCCGGGGAGAAGGTGTTCGTCCTGCACATGATCCAAGCGCGGGACCCCGACCTGGTCGGCAAGCCGTTTTTTGCCCGGTACGACCCGGACGCCACCTGGCTGTCCGATCTCGAGCCGGCGTTCGCCAGCCGCTTCCCCTTCGAACCCGACCCAGAGGAACTGCCTGAGCTGCTGGCCCCGGCGCTGTTCGAGCCGGCCGGCTGACAGATCTCCTGATCCCTCGGCTGCGGCAGCTCAAGCCGTCGTTTGCGGCTCGGCTGCCACCTCAGGCGAGGCGGGCTCCTGCGGTGACCTGACCGACTTGATCGCCAGGCAGCTCAGGGCGCCCACCGCCAGCAGGACAACTGGTAGCAGCATGGTCCAGCGCATGGCATCCACGTATCCGTACGTGAAGATCGCGTGACCGATCCTCGTGACCTCGGCGACCAGTTGCGCAGGCAGCCCGGCCGGCAGCTTGACCCCGCCGTTCTGGCCCGCCCCGACCGAGATGCCCCCGCTGGCTGAGTTATGGATTGCGGCGATGAACGGGCCGCGGACCTGGGCGGGCAGCGCCGCCGTCCGCGTGGTTGCCTGGCTGGTGAGGGACGACACGAACCGGTTCTGCAGCAGCGCACCCACCGTGGCGGTGCCGATCACCAGGCCGACCTGGCGGACCGTGTTCAGCACCCCGGACGCGGCGCCCGCCATTCGCGGATCGATGTTGCGCATGGCCACCGTGACTAGCGGCGCGAACGTGCAGCCCATGCCGAACCCGGCCACGATCAGCGCAGGCAGGAAGTCGGACCACGCGGAACTTGGGGTTGCGATCAGGGCGGTCCAGCCCATCCCGGCCGCGAACAGGGTCAGGCCCGTCATCAGGATGTACTTGCCACCGATCCGGTCCGTCATCCGCCCGGCCACGGGCGCGACGAACATCGAGAGGAGCGAGGCCGGGGCCATCGTGAGGCCCGCCTTCAGCGCAGAGAAGCCGAGGACGGACTGCAGGTAGATGGTGAACGGCAGGAAGATCCCCATCATGCCGACGGCAAGCACCCCAGACACCCAGTTCACCACGGTGTAGTTCCTGTCACGGAACAGCCCGAAAGGCACCAGCGGCTCCTTGTCCTGCGTCAGCCGCTGCAGCACCAGGAAGGCGATGAGCAGCACGACTCCGACGCCGAGCACGAGCGGGATGCTGATGAACGAGGTGATGGTGCCCCAGCTGTACTTCTGCCCTTCGACCAGGCCGTAGCAGATGGCCAGCAGGGCCAAGCTGGCGAGCAGGACGCCAGGAATGTCGATCCGGTGCCTTCGGCCGAGCCGGAGGTCCGGGATGATGACGAAAGTCAGCACCAGCGCGGCCACGCCGAACGGCAGGTTGACGAAGAAGATCCACCGCCAGTCGAAGGCGGTGACCAGCAGCCCGCCCAGGGTCGGCCCGGCGATCGTCGCCACTCCTGCCACCGCGCCCCAGACGCCAAACGCCGCTCCGCGCCGTTCCGGTGGGAACGTGTTCGTGATGATCGTCAGTGTCTGCGGCATCAGCATGGCGGCGCCGAGGCCCTGGACAGCGCGGAACCCGATCAGCCAGCCAGGGCTCGGCGACAGGCCGCACGCGGCCGAAGCCACTGTGAACAGGGCGATGCCCGAGGCGAACAGGATCCGCGGGCCGAACAGGTCACCAAGCCGACCGGCCGTGATGACCAGCACCGCGAGTACCAGGGCGTACGCATTGATGACCCACAGGACATCATCGAGCGACGCGTGCAGCTTCGTGATCATGTTGGGGATCGCGATGTTCACGATCGTCAGGTCCAGCAGGGTCATGAAGAACCCGAGCGAGACGACCATGAGCACCGCCCACGGATTTCCCCGGAAAGTCTTCACCAAGATCTCCTTGCCATCCGGCAGTGCCTCGCGCGCCAGGGGGCGCATGCGAGTTACGCCAAGCGAGGCGCACGCCAACATCGATGCTAATCGTGGGTACCGACAAAATGTGAGGCCCGTCCGTGCGCCCGGTGACCGAACCCGGTTCGGTTAGGCCTACGGGGGCCGAAGTATGCTCCGCCCATGAGACTGAACGGAACCGCAGCGATCATCTCCGGCGCGGCGAGCGGCCTCGGCGAGGCGGTCGCCCGCGCGCTCGCCGCCACGGGCGCCACGGTCGTCATCGCCGACCTGAACGAGGAGCAGGGGAAGACGGTCGCCGCCGAGTCGGGCGGCCTGTTCGTGAAGACTGATGTGTCCGATGAGGGATCAGTGGCCGCGGCCGTGCAGGCCGCCGCGGGGCAAGGTGCGCCGCTCCGGACAGTGGTGAACTGCGCGGGCGTCGGCTGGGCGTCCCGCACCGTGGGCCGCGATGGATCCCCGCACGACCTGGCGTCCTTCCGCAAGGTCATCGACATCAACCTGATCGGCACGTTCAACCTGATGCGGATCGGGGCCGCCGCCATCGCGCGCACCGAGCCCGTCGACGCCGACGGCCTGCGCGGCGTGGTCATCAACACCGCGTCCATCGCTGGCATCGAGGGACAGACAGGCCAGATCGCCTACTCCGCGTCCAAGGGCGGGATCATCGGCATGACGGTGCCGGCCGCCAGGGACCTGGCGGCCATCGGTGTCCGGGTGAACACCATCTGCCCGGGGATAATCGACACGCCGATCTACGGAACGGGACCGGCCAGCGAGGAGTTCAAGACCAAGCTCGCGGCACCGGTGGTGTTCCCGAAGCGGATGGGTACGGCCGCCGAATTCGCGCACCTCGTCGGAGCGCTGATCGAGAACGACTACATGAACGCCGAGGTCATCCGGTTCGACGGCGGTATCAGGTTCCAGCCGAAGTAGCGACGCCGGATCGGGCGGGAGCGCAGAGCAACATACGGGAGGCGACGCGGTGTCGGAAGTTGTGCTGACCGAGGTCGACGGACCGGTCGCGGTGGTCACGATTGACCGGCCCACCGCGCGCAACGCGGTCAACGAGGCGGTGGCCAGCGCCATGGCCGCGGCGCTCGACGACCTTGACGCGCGCACGGAGATCCGGGTGATCGTGCTGACCGGCGCGGGCGGCACGTTCTGCGCCGGCATGGACCTGAAGGGCTTCCTGACCGGTGAGAACCCACTGGCCGGAGGCCGGGGATTCGGCGGCATCGTGGAGCGGCCGCCCGCCAAGCCAGTCATCGCGGCGGTCGAGGGCTACGCGCTGGCCGGCGGTTTCGAGATCGCGCTTGCCTGTGACCTGATCGTGGCCAGCGAGGAGGCGACGTTCGGGCTGCCGGAGGTCACCCGTGGCCTGGTCGCCGCGGCAGGCGGGCTGCTGCGGCTGCCGCGCCGGATCCCGTACCACCTCGCCATGGAGATCGCGCTGACCGGCGGGCGCGTCCCGGCCGCGCGCCTGCAGCACGCTGGCCTGATCACCCGGCTGGTCCCCGCCGGGCAGGCACTGGACCAGGCACGGCAGCTTGCGTTCCTGATCGCGGAGAATGCGCCGCTCGCGCTTGAAGCGACCAAACGGGTCGTGGTGGAGTCCGCCGACTGGCCGAGCGCGGACGCGTTCGCCAGGCAGAATGAGATCACGGCGCCGGTTTTCTCGTCCGCGGACGCCATGGAGGGAGCGGCCGCCTTCGCGGAGAAGCGGGCACCCGTCTGGCGGGGGAAGTGATCCAGCGGGCCGCCGAGCAGGTCCGCGCCGCTTGTGGTCCCCCCGTAGGATCGGTGCGCAGATGACATAGATGCGCAGATGACACTGGACACTGTTGGGGACGTGGATGTGCGGAATCGCCGGATGCCTGGCATTGGCACTCGAGGCCGACCCGGACCAGAAATGGGTCAGGAGCGCGACCGGGCGGATCGCCCACCGCGGGCCCGACGACGAAGGGTTCTACGCCGATCCTGACGTCGCCCTGGGCTTCCAGCGCCTCGCGATCATCGACCTTTCGCCCGGCGGTCACCAGCCGATGCAGTCCGCTGACGGGCGCTTCTGGATGGTCTACAACGGCGAGATCTACAACTACCTGGAACTCGCCCAGGAACTGCGCGATCAAGGCGTGACCCTGCGCACCAGTTCCGACTCGGAAGTCCTGATTGAGACCTACGCACGGGTCGGCAAGGATGTCGTGCACCGGCTCCGCGGCATGTTCGCCTTCGCTATCTGGGACACCTGGACCCGGGAGCTGTTCTGCGCGCGGGACCCGTTCGGGATCAAGCCGTTCTTCTACACCATCGACGCCGACCGCAAACCGGCCCGCACCGCCCGCACCGCCGCCACCGGCGGACGGCATGCCGCCCAGGCCGTCGCGGCCCAGCAGGCCGAGGCGCCTTCCGCTGCTCCCGGCGGCCGCCACGCCGCGGGGCGCCCGGCCGAGGCCGGGCGGCTGGGCGAGGCAAGGCGCCCGGCCGAGGCCGGGCGCGGGCAGGTGCCCGCGGCTGACGCCGACGGCTGGCTGCTGCGCTTCGCCTCGGAGCGCAAGGCCCTGGCCGAGCCGGGCGAATCGCGCATCCTGAACGGCGACGCCCTCAGCAAGTACCTGTCCTTCCAGTACGTGCCTCCGCCAGAGACCCTGACTCCGCCGATCCGCGTGCTTCTGCCTGGCCACGCCATGATCGCCAGGCCCGGTGGAAGCGTGGACGTGTTCCGCTACTGGCGCGCGGACCTCCGGCCGGCCCGGACTCCCAGTGACACCACCGCGGCCGAGATCCTGCGGGTCATGCGGGACTCGATCGACGTGCACCTGCGCAGCGATGCTCCGCTCGGCGCCTTCCTGTCCGGCGGCATCGACTCGGCGGCAATCTGCGCGCTGGCCGCCGAGCGCCGGCCTGACCTGCTCACCTTCACCGTCGGGTTCGAGCGCGAGGGCTACAGCGAGATCGACAGGGCGCAGGAGACCGCAGCCGCGCTCGGCGTGAAGTCGCTCCCCTATGTGATCAGCGCGGAGGAGTTCTTTACCCACTTGCCCCGGATCATCTGGCACCTGGACGACCCGATGGCCGACGCCGCCGCGGTGCCGCTCTGGTTCGTCGCCCGCGAAGCCAGCAAGCACGTCAAGGTGGTGCTCTCGGGCGAGGGTGCCGACGAACTGTTCGGCGGCTACGCCATCTACCGTCAGCCGGGGCTGGTGCGGGCGGGCGAGCGGCTACCGGACTGGGGCCGCTTCCCGCTGAAGCGGGCCGCGGCGCTCATCCCCGCGGGCGTCAAAGGCAAGGGCTTCCTGGAGCGGACCTCCACCCCGCTGCGGCGGCGGTACATCGGGAACGCGCACGTCTTCATCGACGGCCAGGTCGACGTGATCGCCGGCCCTGGCGTGGCCACCGGCCCGGCGGCGAGCGCCTACGCAACAACGGACCCGGTCTACGACCAGGCCGCCGATGCGAACCTGGACGACGTCTCGACCATGCAGCTGGTGGACATAAACACCTGGCTGGCCGGGGACATCCTGGTCAAGGCGGACCGGATGACCATGGCCCACAGCCTGGAGCTGCGGGTGCCCTTTCTGGATCGCGAGGTAATGGCTGTCGCCGCCCGGCTGGTCCGTGAGGAGAAGATTGGCGGGGGAACGACCAAGTACGCGCTGCGCGAAGCCATGCGGGAAGTCCTGCCCAAGGCCGCGGCGGAAAGGGCCAAGCTCGGGTTCCCGGTGCCCATCGCACATTGGCTCAAGGGCGACATGTACGATTTCGCGGACCGGCTGCTGCGTGAGGCACAGACGGATGAGTGGGTCAATCGCGGCGCGGCGATCGGCCTCTTGGAGCGGCTTCGCGCCGGTGAGCCGGACGTAAGCTGGCGCCATCTCTGGGTACTGATCGTGTTCTCGCTCTGGCACCAGATCTACATCGAACGGGTCTATGACCCGATCGGGCTGGGGTGGGAACGACCTGCGGTCGGCTGATCGTCGACAAGGTAGGTAGCTGCCCGAGCAGGTCGCCGCCAGTGCTGGCGGCAGCTTGTGCAGGCAGCAGCCCATGCAGGCAGCAGCCCATGCAGGGAGCGGGTAGGCAGCCGTGGCACGTATTGCAGGCAGCAGGCGTGCCGTCAGCGGCCAAACAGGCAGGGAGAGGAAACGTTGACGGTTCCGCGGATCAGCGTTGTTGTGCCGTTCTACAACAACGGGGACGTGCTCACTGACTGCCTGCAGTCGATCGCGTCCCAGACGTTCGGTGACCTTGAGGTGATCATGGTGGACGACGGGTCCACCGACGACGGGCCGCGGATCGCCCAGGCCTGGGCTGAGGCTGACCCCAGGTTCACCCTTCTTACCGTGCCGAACGGCGGCCCGGGGTTTGCGCGCAATCAGGGGGCTGAGCGGGCCACCGGGGAATTCCTTGCCTTCGTCGACGGCGACGACATGCTTCCGCCCCAGGCCTACGAGGTGCTGCTGCACACCCTGGAGAAGTCCGGCTCGGACTTCGTCTCCGGCAACGTGTACCGCATCGGCACGGACGGGACCCGGCAGTCGGCCCTGCATTTCCGGGCGATCAAGGGAACGCGGATCGGCACCCACATCACCCGCACGCCGCAGCTGCTCTACGACGTCACGGTGTGGAACAAGCTGTTCCGCAAGTCGTTCTGGGACTCTCACCACCTGTCCTACCCGGAGGGAATGGTCTGGGAGGACATCCAGCTCATGACGAAGGCTCATGTGCTGGCCAAGTCCGTCGATGTGATCAGCGATCTCGTCTACTACTGGCGCGAGCGTGGCCGCGGCGCCTTCTCCATCACCCAGAACCGGACGGACATCCGGAACCTGAACGACCGGATCACCGCCTTGCTGGCCATCGACAGCTTCCTGGCCGGGCATGCGCCTGCCAAGCTGAGGCGGCAGAGTCAGCACAAGGCCCTGGTGAATGACCTCTGGCTGTACGTCGGCGATCTTTCCCGGGTCAGCGACGATTACCTCAGGGAATTCCTCGATCTGGCCAACCAGTACCTGGGCCAGGTTTCCGAACGCGTGCTGCGGACTTTGCCGGCCGTGTGCAAGCTCGCCTATTACCTGATCAGGAAGCGGGCTGTCGCTGCGCTCAAAGAGTTCCTCGACTGGCGCCAGGAGCAGCTGGTGACCACCATCCCGGTGGTGCGGCGGTTCGGCAGGCTCCGCGCCGATCTCCCGTTCCGCACGGACCGGAGCATGCGGATCCCGTCCAAGGTCTACCGCCCCCATTGGCGCGACATGGACCCGTACGTCCGGGTGGAAGAGATGGGCTGGCGGGGGAACCGCATGGTGGTCAGTGGATGCGCGTACGTGCCGTCCGTGGACATCTCGCACCGCAGGAACACCTCCAAGATCGTGATCTTGCGCCCGCACGGCAGGCCCCTGCCGATCGTGGTGTGGGCCCGCTCGCTGCCCAGTCCGATGGCTACCGCCATCTCCAGCCAGGAAACGTACTCCTACGAGTGGGCCGGGTTCCGCTTCGAGATCAGTCCCCGCTGGTTCCGGTTCGCCGGGCGCTGGCTGACCGGGGACTGGGATTGCTTCATGCTGATCCGGGCACACGGCGTCTGGCGGCCAGCCCGGGTGCACAGTCCGGTGGTCGGAGCGGCGCAACGCCCAGGCTTCGTCCAGCTGGCTCCCGATGTGCGGTTCGGGGCGAGGTGGGTGGGCCGGCAGCTGCATGTGAGGGTGACCCGGACCGCGGCCGTGCTGGCCGGCTTCCAGCGCGTCGGCGACGACCTGATGGTCGAGGCGGACGTTACCCCGCAGGAGCCGGCCGTCGGCCCGGGCGGCAAGCTGGTGCTGAGCCGGCTGGCCGGTGCGGCCCGCCAGGCGTTCAAGGCCACTATCGTGGATGCCGAGGGCCCGGCGGTCCGGCTGCGCGCTGTGGTCCCGATGGCCGCGCTCGCAGTGGACACCGCCGCCGCGAGCCATGCCCCGGCCAGCCCGGACGCGCCCGAGTTCATGGAATGGGAGCTCTACCTGGCCGCGCCGAGACAGGTGCGGGTTGCCTTCCCGGCCGGGAAGGCCGAAGCAAGGTACCGCTATGGCGCCCGGGAGGTAT
>DAIRVB010000121.1:3272-9658 GCA_036803065.1 Streptosporangiaceae bacterium | reverse complement strand
ACTGTCTCACGCCGTGATCTGTCGGGGAATAGCTGATCTGCCCAACGGCTACGACGACTTCCGTTGGTGGCACTGGGGTGGCCGCTGAATGCCGAAGGAGCGCGAGTGGTGGGCGTTAGTGATGCTCGCTTGCGCGTCGAATCTGGGACCTGGTGCGGGTCTGGCAGGTGAGATCCGTTGGGCTCATCAGCTGATAGACCACTGGTGTGATCAGCGCTTGGTGGAATCGTTGGCTATGGGTGACCTAGCGGCCGTGCTTGGATGTTGCGCTTGGACGAGCGTGACCAGCTGGGCAGCTTCGTTGAGCCAGGTGTTTAGTTCTGCTGCGGTGGGGGCTAGTTCGTAGGGGTGGTAGTGGCAGGCGCGGCTAAGTGCGGCCCAAAGGTAAGCGGTGCGGGCTGCTGTGGGCGGGTCAAGGTAGGCGGTCAGGCACAGGACCTGTGACCTCATGCTGCATCCGGACAGATCGGCTGCCTGCGCCTCGGCCGCCCATAGCAGCGCCATGGCCTGTTCGAGTGCCTGCCGGGTGAGCAGCGCGGCGGCGCGCGGCCAGAACCCGGCGGTCGCGGCCTCGGGTCGTTCGATGAGGCGCCTGGCGGCGGCGAGCAACTCCTCCGGTGTCATGGCAGGCTGCCAGCGATCTTGCCGGCAAGTTTCCTCGCGTCGCCGACCAGCAGGCCGAGGTCACCCGTGTGTCCTGCGTGGGCGCCCTTGTTGAGCACCTGGTACGTGTCGGCGAAACGGTGGCCCCAGCCGTTCAGCTTGGGCAGGACCGCGCCGCCTTTGGATGCGTCGCCGGTCAGCGCGAGAGCGGCGAGGAAGTTTAGGCGCGTGCTCGCGGCTTCCAGGTCGGTCTCGATCTGGGTGTGGCCGCGCCCAGCGCGCAGCTCACGGCGCCAGACCGCCTCGGCGAACGCTGCCTCCACCGCGGTCCGGCACAGTCCAGAGACGACGCGCGAGGCCACCGCGCCAGGCACCGAGTCGTCTGCGGCCAGCGCGCCGGCGTCCCGCAGCACCTGCTCCACCGGATCGAGGCATGGCCGCACATCCACGGCCGAGCCGGGCCGTCTGGTCACCTCCAGGATGGTGGCGGGAATGCTGAGCTGCCGGACAGCCTGCGCCAGCCGGTTGTCGTGGGTGAACACGATCACCTGCCGGTCGGTGGCCGCTCGTTCCAGCACTCTGGCCAGGCCGTCGACCTTGGCCGGATCCATCGCCTGCACCGGGTCGTCGATCACCAGGAAGCGGAACGGGCTGTCCGGCATCCTGGCGCGCGGCAGAAACAGGCTCAGCGCGAGCGCGTTGACCTCGCCCTGGCTCATGACGCCCAATGCCGAGCCAGCGGCGCCGTCCACGCTGACATCGAGATCGACGTGCCGGTTTGTGGTTGACCCCGCCAGCCTGATCGATCCCAGGTCCACGTTGCTCTCTTGGCGCAGGATCGCCCAGATGCTTCTGGCCTGCTTGGCGAGCGGGGCCAGCCGCTCGTTCCGGATGTCGTCGGTGGCGTCCTTGAGCCACCGTTCCGCGGCCTTGATCTCTGGAACCGGTGCCTTGCCTTCTTCCGCCGCCGCGGCGGAAGCGCACCACGAGGAGACCTCGGCGGCGACGGGAGCCCACCGGTTCTCGCGTTCAGCGTGCATGGCAGAAGCCAGGGCAGACAGGGACTGAACCGCCCGCGCGAGGGGTGCCAGTGCCTGGTCGAGGTGGTCAGCCAGAGCCCGCAGCCCGGCCGGGTCCGGTGCCCTCGCCAGGTCCGGCGGACTCGCCCAGCTGGCCCAGGCCGCCCGCGCCGGCCCAGGGTCCACACCGGGCGGTGGCACTTCGGCCAGCACTGGCGGCGGGGGTTGCACCAGTGCGCCGGCCAGCTGCCTCGCCTCGGCCGCGCTGAGTTCAGCAGCCTCGGCTGCTTGTGCCTCCCGGCCCAGCCTGGCCACCTCCTGCTCTGTCGCCTGACGCCACTGCAGGCTCAGCGCGCCGGGCTGCCCGCACAACGGGCAGTCGCCATCCCCGTGCGCTTCGTGGTGGCGCAGCGCGGCGGTCAGCAATCCGGCCAGCGCACGCGCCCGGCCAGCGGGTGAGCCCGCGATGGCCTCCAACTGGTCTGCGGCCCGGCAGAGGGCCGCCGTGGCCGCGCGGACATCCTCCTCGGTCGGCGCCGTGAGCTGCGCGATACGGCGCAGCCGGTCGAGTTCGCCTCCGTCGGCCATCACATGGGCGCCGGTTGCCGCCGACCGCGCGGCGGCCAGGTCCCACGTCCGCCTGTCAAGCGCCTCGCGGCATACTGCCGCGCGGTCATCGTCGGCCGATTCAAGGCGGCCAAGCAGGCCGGGCAGCTGCTTGCGCACCTCGGTCAGCGCGGCCTCGCGTGTCCTGCGCGCCTGCGCCAGCCTGGCCGCAGCCGACGTGAGGTCCTCCAGGCCGAGGACAGAAGCGAGCAGCTCATACAGCCCAGAGGGGCTGCCGAAAAACGCTTCCAACTCACTATGCGAAAGGAACGGACGGTAGTCGGCGAGTGCCTTCGACCACTCCAGGCGCTCCAGCCCCGCTCGCTTTTCCCCTGCGACCTGCACGGAGACCGAGGACTCGGTGAAGCCCGCGCCGGCCGGCCAGGTCCGCTTCGCCACGGCACGCCCGGCGCCCTCCACGAGGAACTCCGCGGTGATCTCGGCCTGATCCGGGTGATGCATGCTCCGCCAGCCCTGGTGCCAGACCGCCGACAGCTTCTCCCAGCGCCTCAGATCCCCGGTGAGCAGCACCTCCAGCG
Organism: Streptosporangiaceae bacterium; assembly: GCA_036803065.1. Taxonomy (GTDB): domain Bacteria; phylum Actinomycetota; class Actinomycetes; order Streptosporangiales; family Streptosporangiaceae; genus JAWWPY01. Next base: position 6,891 of record DAIRVB010000121.1, on the reverse strand, counting down.
CCTCGGCGAAACTGGATTTTCCGCTCCCGTTGCGGCCGACCACGAGCGTCAGCCCTGGGCTGGGCGCGAGGGTCAAAGTCGCGGGCTGGCCGATGCCCCGGAAGCCGGTGACAGTGAGCGACCGCAAATAGGCACCGGCCGGCTGTGCCGGGACCGCGCTGGCCGGGTCGCGGCTAGGCCGTTCGGGGTCCTGCCCGCCGAGCTGAGCCGACAGGCTCTCCTCATCCTCCAGCGCGGCCAGCAGCAGGCAGGTTGCCTCCTCTGTGAGAGGAGATTCTTCTAATCGCCGCAGCACGATCTCGAGCAGCACGTCATCCATGCCACACCGTTTATCACCGATCGCACGTGGCCGTCATGAAAAACCGCGCCACAAGCCGCTCACGCCTGGGATTAAGTGCCTGGATGCGGAAGCCAAGGCGCGGCGGCTTCAGCGCCGTGGCTAGGAGCCCGGCATCATAGCCAAGGATGTCCCTGTCGGCAGGCCCTAGGACAGGGCCCAGGGTGCCCACGTCAGGTCCGGGGTCGGCTAGCATGCACGGAGTCTCCCGCCGGTGTAGCTCAGTTGGCAGAGCAGCCGCCTTGTAAGCGGCAGGTCAGCGGTTCGAATCCGCTCACCGGCTCCCCGCGGTCCCCGGGCCTGGCAGTGCGGCCGCAGCGCAGCCCGCGCCGCGTGCTCACCCGGCGACCAGCACTCCAGGATCTCGAGCCCGCCACGATCTCTGTGCGAGCTCGCCACGATCTCACGCCATGCAAATCACGTTAAATGGCTTCCAGATTGGCAATTGGCCTGTAACGGCGGCCTCAGGGGCCGGGAGAGGCCCGGCGAGTACTGTGGCCACAACGGGGGGAACACAGACGGGTCGGGGGCATGGCGGCAGGGAAGCTTGCCGCCGCGGCTAAGCCGTGCAACTCACGGAGCCGCTTCTACGTTGTTGCCTTATGAGATGGGCTCGCCAGTGGGCGGGCCGTTTCACCCTTCCTGCGCACTGCCGCAGGGGCCCGCAGGGAACCCCCACCGGACCTGGAAGGGGGTGAGCAGACACGGGCACGCCCGCCCCGCCTGACGACGCGTCCAGCGACCCGCCTGACGACGCGTCCAGCGACGCGCCTGACCATGCGCCCAGCGACCCGCACCACATCCCGCCCGGTGACGCACCTGGCGACCCGCATCACATCCCGCCCGGCGACGTGCCCGGCGACCCGCATCACATCCCGCCCGGCGACGCGCGCGACACCCCGCCTGGCGACACGCCCAACGGCGCCCCCGACGCTGCCCGCAACAGCCCCCGCGCGAGCGCGCGCCATGCGCGGCGCGACCGCCGCCGCCGTCCAGGCCGCAGGAAGCGGATCCTGGCCTGGACCGCGGGCGTGGTGGCCAGCATCGTGCTCGTCGCCGCCCTCGGCGGATACCTTGCCTACCGGCACCTGAACGGCAACCTCCACCAGGTCGACATCTCCCACATCCTCAAGCACCAGCCAACGGACCTGCACCCGAAGGCCCAGAACATCGTCGTGATCGGCTCGGACACCCGCAACGGCCAGGGCAGCGGCTTCGGCGCGAACCTCACTACCGACCAGTCAGACACCCTGATGATCGTGCATATCTCCGCCAGCCGGAAATGGGCCGACATCATGTCAATCCCGCGTGACTCGTGGGTCAACATCCCCTCCTGCGAAATGGGCAACGGGCAACAGTCGGCGCCGACCACTTTCAAGATCAACGAGGCGTTCACGCTCGGCAATCTGGACGGGAATCACACCGCTCTGGGCACCGCCTGCACGATCCAGACCCTGGAGCATGACACCGGTATCCATATCGATCATTTCGTGGTCATCAATTTCGCGGGCTTCCGTGACATGGTGAGCGCGCTCGGCGGTGTCGAGGAGTGCAACACCACGCCGATCAACGACCCGAACTCGGGCCTCGTCCTAGCCGTGGGCCACCACCTGCTGAACGGCACGCAGGCGCTTGGCTACGTCCGGGCGCGCTACACGCTGGGCAACGGCAGTGATCTGGAGCGCATCGGCAGGCAGCAGGCTTTCATGTCGTCGCTGGTCAGCCGGGTCCAGAGCGAACTGCTCAACCCCGTGGCGATCTACAATTTCCTCAACGCTGCTACCAAGTCGGTCACCATCGACACCGGACTCGGCGGCATTCACGGGCTCTACAACCTGGCCAGCAGCCTCAAGAGCATGCAGCGCAGCCAGGTGACTTTCTTCACGGTGCCCTCCTACCCCCGGGTCCTCGTCGACTCGACCGACACCGCCAATGTGCTGTGGACCCAGCCCGAGGCCAGCCTCATCTTCCAGGCATTCCAGGATGACGCGCAGGTCAGCAAGGCCATGTTCACGCCTCCCACCGCGCCGAAACTCGCACCGGCTACGGTGTCGGTCGAAGTGGTCAACGGCACCCCGCAGGGTGGACTGCAGGACACGGTCACCGGCGTTCTGCAGCAGGATGGTTTTAAGGCGGCCAGCACGCCACCTACCAGCCTGCAGAACGTTATCCAGACCGTGATCAAGTATCCGGCCAGCCTGGCGGCCGCCGCCAAGCTGCTCGAATCCAAGATCCCCGGTGCGGCCCTGCAGGAGGTCCCGGGCAGCGCCACAGCACTCACGCTCGTCCTCGGCAGTGACTACGGCACCACCGTTGACGCCACGTCGCCGTCCGCGCCGACGCCGGCGCCGCAGCCTTCAGCCAGTTTCGGGGCCAGGACCGCGAACCAGAACATCTGCTCCTAGGGCAGCTCCGAGGCCCCGGGAGCCGATCGATGCCGCATCGAATGTGCAAGAGCCCGTTCGTTGTCACATCGACCGGGACCGAATTGATCGGGACAGAATTGATCGGGACCGAACAGCGGCTCAGACCGGCCCGGCATGAAGTCGGCGGGGTCCGCGGGCCGGATACGGTTAACGACGTGCGCAGGACCCTGGCTTTCACGTCCGCCGTGCTGGCTATGACCGCGGCGGGCGCCCTGCTGGCTGGTACGGGCACGGCGACGGCTGCCACCGCCGCGAGCGCCGGCGCCGCCACTGCCACGAGCGCCGGCACCGCTGCGAGCGGGCGGGCTGCCTCCGGCGGAGCCACATCCACGGCGCGGCGCGTGGTGTTGATCGGGATCGCGGGCCTGCGTTGGACCGACGTGTCCGCGGCGGCCACGCCCGCGCTCTGGCGGCTCGCCAATGCGGGTTCCGTGGGTTCCCTCCTGGTCAGCTGGGACAGCACCGTCACCTGCCCGGCCGATGGCTGGCTGACGCTGAACGCGGGTGCCCGCGCGGCCGCTCCACGCACCGCAGCCGGGTCGTGCGGCGCGCTGCCGGCCGTGGTCGCCCGGACGCCGGCCGCGAGCGGGGGAACCCCAGTAGCCGCCCGGGTGCCCCGGATGACCTCGCTCACCGCTTACAACACCCAGTTGCGCTACAACCCGCACTGGGGGCTGCTCGCCTCGGCCGCGGGCCCCGGACAGTGCGCGACCGCGGTCGGGCCCGGCGCCGCGCTGGCGCTCGCCAGCCCGACAGGGGCGGTGATCTCATACCTCCCTGCGGCGTCCGCGCTCACCCGCCCGGACCTCACGCGGTGCCCGCTGACCGTGGTCGACCTGGGCGCACTCCGCTCCGC
>DAIRVB010000121.1:0-3172 GCA_036803065.1 Streptosporangiaceae bacterium | reverse complement strand
GCCGCAGGCGCAGGGGGTTCTGCCGCAGGTGCAGGAGGTTCTGCCGGAGGTGCAGGAGGCGCAGCCGCCTCGGCGCCGGCCGTCAGCGCCCGGGCCGCGCAGGTCAGTGCCGATGACCGCGCCATCGGGCGGATCAGCGCCGAACTCCCGCCGGGAACGATCCTGGTCGTGGCCGCCCCCGCGGACGACTCGGCGCCGCACCTGCGCCTGATCATCGTCAGTGGCCCGGGCTACCGCTCCGGCCTGATCGACGCCGCCTCCACCCACCAGCCGGGGTTGACGGTGATCACCGATCTGACCCCGACCGTGCTGGCCTGGCGGGCCAAGCCGGTCCCTTCCGATGCGGTGGGCTCGCGGCTGACCAGGGCGCCCCGCGGCAGCCTGGCCACCACGATCCGCGGGCTGATCGGCCGGGACCGCGCCGCCCAGGTCCAGAAGGCCACGATCAACTGGTTCTTCCTGATCGTCGGGTTCGGGTACACGGCGGTATTCGGCCTGATCGGGGTGCTGCCGTGGGGCCGCGGTGAGAACCGCGGGCGCCGCCGCCGGACCATCGCCCGGGTGGTGGGCACCTGGGCCGCCGCCGTGCCCGCGGGCACCTTCCTGGCCAGCCTCGTGCCGTGGTGGACGCTCGGGCACCCGGCGGTGCTGTTGTACACGATGGCCGCCGGGTGGGCCGCTGTGATCGCGACGATCGCCCTGACCGGGCCGTGGCGGCGCGACCCCCTCGGGCCGCCGGGTGTAGTGGCCGCGGTGACCGTGGGCGTGATCGCGCTGGATGTGATGACCGGCTCGCGGCTGCAATTGGGCACGCCGTTCGGGCTCTCCCTGCTGGTGGCGGGCCGGTACTACGGCATCGGCAACAACGCGGTGGAAATCTACGCCGCGTCGGCCATTCTCTGCGCGGCCTGGGCCGGGTCGGCCGCGCTACGCCGGGGCTCGCGGAACCGGGCCGTGCTCGCGGCGGGGACCGTGCTCCTGGTCGCCGTGATCGCGGCGGGCTGGCCGGGCTTCGGCGCCAAGGTGGGCGGGACGATCGCCATGGTCCCGGGGTTCCTGCTGCTGCTCGCCGCGCTGGCTGGCGCGGCGATCAATGCCCGGCGGGCGGCGATCATCGCAGTCAGCGGGCTGGTTCTGATCACGGCGTTCGCGCTGGTCAACTACTTCATCCCGGCCACCGGGCAGTCCGACATCGGGGGCTTCGTCGGGCAGGTCCTGCACGGCGGCGCGGGCAGCATCCTGCAGCGGAAGGTCCACTCCAACGTCGGATCGCTGACCGTCAGCATGTGGAGCCTGGTGGTCCCGGTCGTCATCGTCGCTGGCGGCCTAGCGATTTTCTGGCCTGCCCGGTTCCGGGTCGGCTCGCTGGTCCGGGGGTACCAGAGCATCCCGCTGCTGCGGACGATTCTCGGCGCGATCTGGCTGGTGGCCGTGCTGGGCTGGTTCGCGGAGGACTCTGGCGTGACGGTGGTGGCGGCCGAACTGCCGCTCGTGCTGCCGCTGATCGCGGTGATCCTGTCATCCCTGCCGCCCGTACCGTATCCGGGAGGGCCGGCGAAGGCTATCTTTGACCTGCCGTCGAGGTTTGCACCGCGGGGAGGGATCGGGTGAAGTACCAGGTCTCACGAGTGCTGGCCGGGCCATTACTGCATCTGCTGTGGCGGCCGGAGGTCGAGGGCGGCGAGCATATCCCGCGCACCGGCGGCGCCATCATCGCTTCCAACCACCTGTCGATCGTCGACTCGGTATTTCTCCCGTTGGTCCTTGACCGGCCGCTCACGTTCGCCGCCAAGTCGGAGTACTTCACCGGGACCCGGCCGGCCCAGCGGTTCGCTGGCGCCTACCTGCGCGCGACCAAGCAACTGAGGGTGGACCGGACCGAAGCGCGTGCGGCACAGAACATGCTGCAGGCGGCGCTCGGGCTGCTGAGCGATGGCGAGTTGTTCGGCATCTACCCGGAAGGCACCAGGTCACCGGACGGGCGGCTGTACCGCGGCCGGACGGGGGCCGGCTGGCTGGCGCTCAACTCCGGCCTCCCCGTGATCCCGGTCGCCATGTTCGGCACGGACCGCGTGCTCCCGCCTGGCCACTCGGTTCCGCGGCTGCACCGTATCCGCATCCGGATCGGTGCGCCGCTGACCTTCGGGGAATATGAGGGACAGGGCGGGAGGGCTCAGGCCCGCCGCGCCGTGGCCGATCAGGTCATGCAGGCGATCCAGGCGCTCTCCGGGCAGGAGTTCGTGCCCATGTACGCCTCGGTGCGCAAGGAAGAACTAAACGGCCAGCGGCCCGGGACACCACCAGGACCCGAGCACTAGAACCCCGGGCTGGCCGCGCGGGCTATTTCCGGCCGTGCTCTCCCGGCGGCACCTTGGGGAAGGCCTCAGTCACCTCGGCGGGGTTCCAGACGTAGAGCTTGTGGCTGCCCTCCTCGTCGGCGGAACCATTTTCGGTTGACTCGCCGCGGCCGGACTGCGGGGCCGGCAGTGGCATGCTGCCCGGCACCCTGCTGCCCAGTTCTGCGTTGTCCGGGACCATGCTGTCCGAACCCCGGCTGTGCCGGCCTGCTTCACCCGGGTCCGGGCCATCCAGTGACATGCCGCCCTGGGTGGCCGGCCCCCAGGGCTGGGCCCCGGTGGGGATCACCCGGCGCACTGAGGTCGACCGGCCGACCGACTTGGCCGGGGGGGTGACCGACCACGGGAGTTCCCCCTCCGGCTTTTCCGCCGTCTCCCACGGTGGGGTGCCCGATATCCGGGTCGGCCGCACAACGTGTGATCTCGGCGCCGGGGGAACTGCTTGGGGTGGGGGGCTCGCGGTGCCGTTCCCGGGCGGGATGGCGGCGAACGGGCCCGTCTCAGGCTCCGGGGAGCCGGGGTACGTGATGTCAGCCGGCGGGCCCCCGGGGAACGGAGGATCAGCGAACGGGTCCCCCGAGAACGGGGCCTCCATCACCGGGTTCCCGGCGTACGGGGTGTCGGCGTAATCGTCCCCCGGGAACGGGGAGAGGCCGAAGTCGTCCCCGGGGAACGGGGTATTGGTGTAGTCGTCCCCGGGGAACGGGGCCTCAGTGAACTGGCCCCCCGGGAACTGGGCACCGGGGAGTTGCACCCCGGGGACCTGGGCCCCGGAGACCTGGGCCCCGGAGACCTGGGCCCCGGAGACCTGGGCC
>DAIRVB010000120.1:0-9716 GCA_036803065.1 Streptosporangiaceae bacterium | reverse complement strand
CCCACGGTGCCGCCGGCCCGCGCGTAGCCGTCGGCCATGAACGCCGCCACCTGCTCGTGCCGCGCCGAGAGGTACCGCATACCGGGCTGGCCGCCGACGGCGTCGATGAGGTGCATGACCGTGGTGCCAGGCAGCCCTGCGACGAGCCGGACCCCTCGCGCCTGAGCGCCTCGATGGCGATCTGCGCGCCGTTCACCGGCCTGCCTCCATGCGGGGCCCGTCAGCCAAGCATGATGTTGAGCGTCTTGAGCTGGGTGTAGCTGAGCAGTTCATCGAGGCTTTCCTCGCGCCCCACACCGGACAGCTTGACCCCGCCGAACGGAACCCCGGCGAAGTGCGCGGCCGATCCGTTGATCCAGAGATACCCAGCGTCGAGCGCCGAGGCCACCCGGAAGGCCTGGTTGATGTCACTCGTCCACACGCTCCCGGTGAGGCCGTAGTCGACCGCGTTGGCGATCTCGATCGCCTCGTCCTCGTCCTTCCAGGTGATCGCGGCCAGCACGGGGCCGAACACCTCCTCGCGAGCGATCCGCATGTCCGGCCGCACGCCACCGAAGAGGGTCGGCGCCACGAACAGCCCGCGCTCGTCCTTCAGGCCCGGCGGGCGGCCGCCGCCGGTCAGCACCTGGGCACCCTCGTCACTGGCGATCCCGATGTAGCGCAGCGTCTTGTCGTACTGGGCGCGGGTGGCAACGGTCCCCATCTCGGTCGCGGGATCCAGCGGTGAGCCGATCCGGATGGCCGACATCCGGTCCACCACCCGGTCCAGCACGTCGTCCGCGATCGACTCGTGCAGCAGCAGCCGGGAGGTCGAGCCGCAGGACTGCCCGGCCGACCGGGCGAAGTTCATGCCCGCGACGGCGCCGGCCGCCACCGCCTCAGGGTCGGCGTCGGGGAAAGCGATCAGCGCGTTCTTGCCGCCCAGTTCCAGCGTCACGTCCTTGACCCCGACCTCGGCCGCGTCCCGCTGGATCGCCCGGCCGGTCGCGTCGCTGCCGATGAAGCCGATCCGCCGGATCGCCGGATGGCGCGCCACGCCGCGGCCTGCCGCCGGCCCGTCGCCGACAACGACGGACAGCAGGCCAGGCGGCAGGACACCGGCGAACAACTCGCCCATGCGCAGCGCCGAGAGGGGCGCGGACTCCGGGGGCTTGAGGATCACCGCATTCCCCGCCACCAGTGGGGCGGCGATCTTCCCCGCAGCGAACATGACCGGATGGCTGAAGGGGATGATCCGGCCGACCACCCCGAACGGCTCGCGGACGGTGAGGTGCAGGTTCTGCGCGGTAGCCGGGATGGTCGAGCCCTTGAGCTCGATGCCGAGGCCGGCGAACAGGCGGAGCATGTCGGCGGCGATGGCGACATCCCGGTGCATTCCGGTGACCGGGTGACCACCGTCGATCGCGTCGAGGAGGGCTAGCTCATCAGCGTTCTCCTGCAGCACCCTGGCCAGCTCGCCGACCAGGGCGCCGCGCTCCCGCGGCGGCACTCGCCGCCAGGCAGCCGCCGCAGGCAGGGCTGCCTCGACCGCCGCGCCGACATCAGCGGCGTCCCCGTCGGGGACGGTGGCTATGATCTCCTCGGTCACCGGGCTCTCGTCGCTGAAGCGCCGCCCTGACCGGGCCGGGGCCGGGTGCCCGCCGATGAGCAGCGACCACTCACGGTCCAGGATCGCGGGCAGGCTGGGTACTTCGGTCATGGCGGACACCTTCGTCGTGGGAGCACCATCGCCGGTAGAACTGTCACTACATACCTAAATATATGCCGATGAGGAGGGCAGGCAAGGCCCATGCCCGCAACTCGCCGCCCCGGGGCTGAACGGGGCCTAGCCGCCGGCCTCCTGGGCGGAGGCGGCCGCTTCCAGCCGGTCCACCATGTCGAGTCCGGACCTTGCCCACTCGACCTCGCCGCGTGCGCGGGACGCCAGGCCCCGGTACACGTGGGCCTTGTACGCGACGATGGCATCATGCAGGTGCTCCGGCCAGGCCGCGAGGCGAAGCCGGAGCAGGGAGGTGTCCCGGTTCTCCAGTTGCTCCACATGTGTTTCCCACTGGCGCTGCTGCTGCCGATGATGGGCCAGGTGCGCCTGGAACTGGCGCCTGGCGTTTGCGAAGCTGCCGAATTCGAAATAGGTCGCCTTGAGGTAGGCGCCGTCGCGCTCCCGCGGCGGCGGGCTGAGTTCCGCGACCCACCGCTGCAGTTCGGCGCGTCCTTCGTCGGTGATGGCGTAGGTCCGCTTCGTCCCGCGGACCCCGCGCGACTCCTCGTGGCCGGCGATGAGGCCGGCCTCCTCCAGGTGGCGCAGTTCCGGGTAGATCTGCGAGTGCGGGGCGTGCCAGACGAAGGCGGCGGACTGGTCGAACTGCTTGGCCAGGGTGTACCCGGTCATCGGCGTGGCAGCGAGCAGGGCCATCAGCGCATGACGCAGCGACATTAGACAATTATATACGTATAGCATTACCTAAGCGCGCCTCTCGAAAGCTTGGGCCTGGGCTATGGTGCTGGCGTGCCCACTCACGTCGCCCTGTTGCGCGGCATTAACGTCGGCGGCCGCAACAAAGTCGCCATGGCGGACCTGCGCGCGGTGGTGACGTCGCTCGGCCACGCAGATGTCGCAACGTACATACAGAGCGGCAATGTGGTATTCACCGCACGCGCCACCGACTCTGCGCTGCTTGCGGCTGACCTCGAGGCGGCCATCGCGCAGGCCTTGGATGTGCGGCCACGCGTGGTGGTCGTGTCACGCGAGGAACTGGCACAGGTGGTGCGCGATACTCCGTACTCGGCCGAGGCCAACCCGAAATCCGTACACGCGGTGTTCCTGGGCGAGTATCCGGCGGCCGAGATGGTGGACCACGTCGCGGACGCGCAACGGCAGGCCAGGCTGAAAGGCAGCCGCGATACGGCTCAGTACGTAGGCCGTATCCTCTTCCTGCATACCCCTGATGGCTTCGGGCGCAGCGAACTGGCCGCACTCCTCGCCCGGCCAGGCGGCCCGACCTCGGTGCGGGGGGCCGGCACGGCGCGCAACTGGGCCACCGTCACCAGGCTGCTCGCCATGTGCGAGGCCTGACCGGCGGCCAGCCCACGGCCGGCCGGGCTGACTGGGACCTCAAGCCGCCAGTGCGATCCGCGTTACCGGCCCTGGCGGCCCTGCTTGGGCAGCGCGGGGGCGGCCCGGCGTTCCGCCGCACCGTCCCTGGCTGCGGGCTCGAACATGCCCAGAGCGAGCCGGTGGTGGTCGTGGCGGTAGATCGCAGCTTCGAGTTCCGGCATGTCACCTACCTCGATGGCCTCGATCAACTGCCGGTGCACCTCGACATTCTCGGGGTTGAGGACCGGAGGGAGGATGAACTGCAGGCTCTTCTCGCAGGCGACGTCGGCCGCCTCTCGAAGATGGGGGCCAACAACTTCCTGCTCCACCAGCTTGGCCGGTTCGGGCTACTGGGGCTGGACCTGCCGACGTACGCCGACCGGATCAGGGCGGCATACCGGGAGGCATAACGGGAACCCGCCACGCGGGCCCGGTCAGCGGGTCCTCGGGCGCGGCGGCTTCGGCATCCTGCCGGACTTGGGCATCGGCCCCTTGGGTGCCTGCAGTGACTGCGGCAACGCCTTGAGCCGGTAGTTCAGCTCCGAGATCTGGGCCGGCCTCAGTTCCCGGGGCAGCCGCATGATCTTGCGCTGCAGCTTGCGGATCGGGACCTGCCCCTCCTCGTTGCCGACCTGGATGTCGTGGATGGGCACGTCGTAGGTGACCCGGGAGACCCGCTTCTTCTCGGCCGCGAGCAGGCTCGGCAGCCGGGTCGGCGCGCCCTCACCCACTAGGACCACGCCGGGCTTGCCGACCGCGCGGTGGACCACGTCCATGTTCCTGTTGGCTGACACAGCGGGAGTGACGGTCCAGTTGCCGCGCATGCTCTGCAGGATCGCGGCCGCGGCGCCCGGCTGTCCCTCGACCGCCGCGTACTGCGCGGACTGGGCGAACCGGCCGAAAAGGATCATGGCGGCGAGCAGCCCGGTCGGCACGCCGAGCGGGATCAGGAGGCCGGCTGTCCCGGTGAGCAGGCCGACGACCACGCCGACCACGATGATGCCGACCCCGGTCGCGGCCACGATGGGCAGCGCCTTGGGGTTGGCCTTCCGGATGATCCCGGCCACCATGCGGATCTGCTTGATACGGCCGGGAGTGGCCGGATCCGCGCCGCCCTTCCGGTTCGCCGCCCCTGCGGGCTTGTTCGCCATGGAGGGCAGGATACGAGCCTGCGGCCGTTAGGGCGAACCTGCGGCCCTCCGCGCCGCTGCCTCCATGTGCAATCTGCCCGCCCGGTAGGACGAGCGGACGAGCGGACCGGACATCACGCCGGAGAAGCCGAGGCTCAGCGCCTCGTCGCGGAGCAGGTCGAATTCCTCCGGCGGCACCCACCGCTCGACCGGGTGATGCAGCGGTGACGGGCGCAGGTACTGGGTGATGGTGAGCAGTTCACACCCGGCTGCACGCAGGTCGGCCATGGCCTGGCTGATCTCGTCCCGCTGCTCGCCCATCCCGAGGATCAGGTTGGACTTGGTGACCAGTCCCGCCTCGCGAGCGCTGCGCAGCACGTCCAGCGACCGCTCGTAGCGAAACCCCGGCCTGATCCGCTTGAAGATCCGGGGCACGGTCTCGATGTTGTGGGCCAGGACCTCGGGGCGGGCCGAGAACACCAGCCTGAGCCTGTCGCCCCGTGCGTTGAAGTCGGGGATCAGGAGTTCGACCCCGCAGCCGGGGATGGCCGCGTGGATCTCACGGCAGGTCTGGGCGTACAGCCAGGCGCCGCCATCGTCCAGGTCGTCCCTGGCCACCCCGGTGACCGTCGCGTAGCGCAGCCCCATGGTGGCCACCGACTCGGCGACCCTGCGGGGTTCGTCGGTGTCCAGCGGGGCGGGCTTGCCGGTAGCGATCTGGCAGAAGTCGCACCGCCTGGTGCACTGGTCACCGCCGATGAGGAAGGTCGCCTCGCGGTCCTCCCAGCACTCGAAGATGTTGGGGCAGCCGGCCTCCTCGCAGACCGTGTGCAAGCCCTCCCGTTTGACCAGGCTCTTCAGCTCCGTGTACGCGGGGCCGGTGCGAAGCCTCGTCTTGATCCACGGGGGCTTCCGCTCGATGGGGGTCTGGCTGTTACGGGCTTCCAGCCTGAGCAGTCGGCGTCCTTCAGGTGCAAGTACCACCCCACCAGCGTACGTCCCCCCCACTGGCACCCAACCCGGTGGCCGCACGTGGGTCCGCGCGGCCACCACGTGGGGCGGTGGCGCGAGTAACGTGGCACCACGCCGGCACGTGGCACCACGCCGGCGGCCGCCGTGAGTAACGATGTGACGTGGCGGGGCTTTGTCGGGGAGCATGGGCGCATGCCGATGCAGTTTGATCCCCCGTCGGGGACGCGTGATTTCCTTGCCGCAGACGTGGAGGCCCGCGAGCGGGCGTTCGGCACCATCCGGTCGGTGTTCGCGCGCTACGGGTTCGAGCCGCTGCAGACGCCGGCCTTCGAGCGCCTGGACGTGCTGCTCGGCAAGTACGGCGAAGAGGGCGACAAGCTCATCTTCAAGATCCTCCGCCGCGGAGAGCATGAGGCGTCCGGCGAGGCCGACCTGGCGCTGCGCTACGACCTGACCGTGCCATTGGCCCGCGTCGCGGCCGCGTACGGCAGCCAGCTGCCCAGGCCCTACAAGCGGTACGCGATCGGGCCGGTGTGGCGGGCCGACCGCCCGGGCCGGGGCCGCTACCGCGAGTTCATCCAGTGTGACCTGGACACCCTCGGCTCCACGTCCACGATGGCGGACGCGGAAGTGATCTGCGCGGTGCACGATGCGCTGGCCGAGCTGGGCGTGCCCGGATTCCGGTTCCTGCTGAACTCGCGGCACGTGCTGGCTGGCCTGCTCGAGGTGTTCGGCGTTCCCGCCGACCTCGGGCCGGACGTCCTGATAACCCTGGACAAGCTGGACAAGCTCGCCCCGGCCGAGATCACCGACGAACTCGGCGGGCGCGGCCTCGACCGGGCCAAGGCGGAGGAACTGGTCGCCGCGATGACCGCCCACGACGCGGCAGAACGGATCCGGGCGGCGCTCAAGCCCAGCGAGGAGGGCTCGGCCGGCCTGGACGAGATCGACGCCATGCTGTCCCTGGTGGCGGGGAAGGTGCCGGAATACCGGATCGGGTTCACGCCCCGCCTGGTGCGGGGGCTGAGCTACTACACCGGCCCGATCTGGGAGGTGGTAGCCCGGGGGGTGCCCGGGTCGATCGCGGGCGGCGGCCGGTATGACCACCTGATCGAGCAGGCGGGCGGGCCCGATGTGCCAGCCACCGGAGGATCACTCGGCATCGAGCGGATAGTGCTGCTGCTCCCCGACGGCGGCACCGGCCGTCACAGCCGGCTGGATGTGGCGGTCACGATCATGGGCCCCGAGTACGCGCAGCGGAGCTTCGCCCTGGCGGGAGTCGCGCGGACCGCAGGCCTGCGGTCCAGCGTCTACCTCGGCTCGTCAGGAAAGCTGGGCCGGCAGCTCAAGTGGGCCAGCGACCAGGGAGCGCGCTGGGCCCTCATCTACGGCGGGACCGAGCAGGAGGCGGGGACGGTCACCGTCCGGGACATGGACAGCGGCGAGCAGGCCGCGGTCCCGGTGCCCGACCTGGCCGCGCACCTGGCCCGGCTGGCGGCTGGGAACGACCACTGACACCGCCGCGGCCGCTCCCGCGAGATACTCGTCCTATGGTGAATGACATCGCGCGGGAGCAGGCCATCTACCAGGCGCTCAAGGCGGTCGACGAAGTCGCGGCCGCACTGCAGACGCACCTCATCGAAGAGCATGGGGCGGATCCGGAGCGTGCCGCAGCCCAGAGCACCTTCACCAACTCGCTGATGCTGCTCAGGCAGGCCCGCGAACGGCTAGGCGAAGGACTGCGCTCCGTCGAGGCGGCTGGCATCGCCGAGTCCGACAAGATCTCGCTCCGCAACGACTAGCCAGCTGTGGGCTCCGAGCACCTCCGCGAAATGACGTTCAACCGGCTCAATCAGGTCGGCCACGCTGACCTGGCGGCCAGTCTCGGCGGACAGGCTGGTGACTCCCGCGTCGCGGATGCCGCACGGCACGATGCGGTCGAACCAGCCCAGGTCAGGGTCGCAGTTGAGGGCGAACCCATGCATCGTCACGCCGCGCGATACCCGGATGCCGATCGCGCCGACCTTCCGATCCGGCCGCGCGGGGCCAGCGCCGCCGCCGGCCAGATCAGCTGGCCTGGGGCCGGTCACCCAGACGCCGCTGCGCCCGTCCACCCGGGTCGTGGTCACTCCGGCCTCGGCGCAGGCGCGGATGAGCGCCTCCTCGATGGCGCGGACGTAGGCGATCACGTCAACCGGCTCGCCTAGCCGGACGATCGGGTACCCGACAAGCTGGCCTGGCCCATGCCAGGTGATCTGGCCGCCCCGGTCCACGTCGATCACTGGCGCGCCGGCCTCACCAACCGGCCGGTCGAGGGGACTCGTCCGCCTGCCCGCCGTGTACACGGCTTCGTGCTCCAGAAGGAGGCACACGTCCGGGATGGAATCGCAGGCCCGGCGCTCATGCAGGCGCCGCTGGAGTTCCCACCCGGCCAGGTAGGGAACCGCGTCGGCGCCGAAGCCAGCATGCACGTAGGCAAGTTCGCTGGTCACGCGTAAAGCCTATCCGCTACCAACCGTGCGGATTCTCTCAGGATAGTCAGGGGGCAGTCGGGGAATAGCGGGACTAACGGGTCGTTGCCGTTAGAGAAGGGGGTGTTCGCGTGCTCGACGAGACCGAACTCAGGCAGATGAGCCGGGGGAGCGGGCGCAGCTGGCGCGCGCGATCGCCGCCATCGACCGTCCGGGCCCAGCCGGGAGACCGATGGCGCAGCGGCATCGCACCATCGTGCTAGCGGCCATCGTCGGGTGCTGCATTGCCCTGGCCTGCTGGACAGGCGTGCTCGCGGTCAAGCTGCCGCGCTACTACCGGGCGGGTGACTGGCGGGGCGCGTGGGTCGGCTTTGACCTGGCCCTGCTGGTCGCGTTCGAGGTGACCGCGTGGGCCGCCCACCGCCGTCGCCAGGTGCTGATCATCTGCCTGGCGGTGCTGGCTACCCTGCTGTGCTGCGACGCCTGGTTCGGCGTCACCCTGGACCTGCGGACCAGCGGTTTCATGCTCAGCTTGCTGTCGGCACTCCTCATCGAGCTGCCCCTGGCCGCCATGGCGATCATCGGTACCCGCAGGCTCATCCGGCTCACCCTGGGCGCGGCACTGACCAGGGATCCTGGGCTGCGGGTGCCGCTGTGGCGGGTGCCCCTGTTCGGATCGGAGAACCCCGGTCTATCGGAGAACCCCGGTCTGCGGGACCTGATCCCGGTCCAGCCGCCTCGTCCCGCCGTGGAAGCCTGCGCGGGCGCCCCGGGCGGCAACCAGGGTGCCGTTAGCTGAGTTCGGCGGCCAGCGCGCCGGCCATGCTGGGGAAAGAGAACTCGAACCCGGCGTCGAGTAGCCGTCGCGGCAGTACCCGGGCGCTGCTCAGCAGATCGCTGGTAACCCCGCCGAGCGCCAGCGACAGCACCGGAGAGGGAACGCTGAGCACGGCCGGCCGGTGCAGCGCGGTGGCCAATGCCGAGGTGAAGGCGGCGTTGGTGACAGGTTCCGGGGTGGTCAGGTTGACCGGCCCGGACATCTCGTCGTGATCAAGCAGGAACCGGGCTATCCGGATCCAGTCGGCCAGCGCCACCCAGCTCATGACCTGAGTGCCAGGCCCGAGCCGTGCCCCCAGACCGAGCCGGAACGGCGGCAGCATCCTGGCCAGGACGCCTCCCTGGCGGGTGATGACGAGTCCGGTCCGCAGGGTGACCACGCGCAGGCCCGCCTGCCGGGCGGGGTCCGCGGCCGCCTCCCAGTCCGTGACCACCCCGGCCAGGAACCCGGTGCCGGCCGGCGATGTCTCGTCCACTTCCCGCCCGCCCGTATCCCCGTACCAGCCAAGAGCAGACCCAGACAGCACAACGGATGGTGGGCTGTCCATGTCGGCCAGCAGGCTGGCGAGCGCATGGGTACCCATGACCCGGCTGGCCCGGATCTTCTCCTTGTAGGACGTGGTCCAGCGATGGTCGGCGACGCCTGCCCCGGCCAGGTTGACCACGGCCGCGACGCCGCGCAGCGCAGCGAGGTCCAGGCCGCCGTGCGGCGCCTCCGGATCCCACGCCATCTCATCGGCGGACCTGGGCGCCCGGCGAATCAGCCTGATCACCTCGTCGCCGTCCTGGCGCAGAGCGCTCACCAGGGCGCTGCCGATCAGGCCAGATGACCCCGTGATCGCGATTTTCATGCCGTCACCCTACCCACGCCTGTCCCACCAACCACCCAGCGCAGACTCGACCCAGTCCTGCGAACGAGCCGAGGCATGCTCTGCTGGCCCGGGGGAGTCCGCTACAGGCCGAGTTCCGCCTCGAATGCGCCTTCCTCCAGGCGAGCCTTCACCGTGACGAGGAACCGGGCCGCGTCGGCGCCGTCGACGAGCCGGTGGTCGTAGGTGAGCGCCAGGTAGACCATCGAGCGGACCGTGATCACCTCGCCGAGCGCCGGGTCCTCCATGACCACTGGCCGCTTCACGACCGTGCCCGTGCCGAGGATTGCCACCTGCGGCTGGTTGATGATCGGGGTGTCGAACAGGGCACCACGGCTGCCCG
>DAIRVB010000119.1:0-9716 GCA_036803065.1 Streptosporangiaceae bacterium | reverse complement strand
CCGGTGATCGGGACCCCCAGGTCGAGCGCGCTCTGCACGGTCCAGCGGCCGGTGCCCTTCTGCTCGGCCTGGTCGAGCACGATGTCCACGAATGGCTTGCCGGTGGCGGCGTCGGTGTGCGCCAGCACGTCCGCGGTGATCTGAATGAGGTAGGAGTCCAGGTCGCCCTCGTTCCAGGTGCGGAAGATCTCGCTGATCTGCGCGGGAGTCGCGCTGAGACCGGCCCGCAAGAGGTCGTAGGCCTCGGCGATGAGCTGCATGTCCGCGTACTCGATGCCGTTGTGCACCATCTTGACGAAATGGCCGGCCCCGTCCGGCCCCACATGCGTGCAGCACGGCGTGCCGTCGACCTGCGCCGCGATCGACTCGAAGATCGGCCCGAGCTTCGCGTAGGACTCCGTGGACCCGCCGGGCATGATGCTCGGCCCGTTGAGTGCCCCCTCCTCACCGCCCGACACGCCGCAGCCGACGAAGTGCAGCCCGTCCTCCCGCAGCGCGGCCTCGCGCCTGCGGGTATCGGTGTAGTGCGCGTTGCCGCAGTCGACGACGATGTCGCCCTCGTCAAGCAGTGGCACGAGCTCTTCGATCACGGCGTCGGTGGCGTGGCCCGCCTGGACCATCGCGATGATCGCCCGCGGCCGCGCGAGGCTGGCGACGAAATCCTTCATGGACTCGGTGGCCACGAACGTGCCCTCGTCGCCGTGCTGCTCGACCAGGCTGCGGGTACGCTCTGGCGAGCGGTTGTGCAGCGCGACGACGTTCCCGTGCCGGGCGAGGTTCCGCGCCAGGTTACGGCCCATCACGGCCAGCCCGGTCACGCCGATGTCTGCCTTGTCCTGCTGGGTCATCCGTGGCTCCTCGGAGGTCTGCGAAATCTCAACGCTAGCGCCCGGGCCAGAGGAGGCGTGAAAGGTACAGGTCAGTGCGATGCTGCCGACCTGGTCATGGTGGCCGCCGGCCGCGGCGCCGTTGTCTGGTTGAGCCCCGCGTTAGACACTGGCCGCGGCGCGCTCGGCCGAAGGAGGAGCTCATGTTCAGATCGTTACTGGTGGCCGCCATGCTCATGGTCCCCGCCGTGCTGGCCGCCGCCCCCGCCGGCCTGGCGGCGGGGGCCAGCGTGCCGGTGAGCCATGCTCCCGCATCATGTTCCGGCGTGATCCAGATCACGCGGCTGGCCTTCACTCCTCGTGCGGTTACTCCCGGCGGGACATCCACCGCGAACCTGACCGCCCGCAACTGCACGGGCACGAGTCAGCAGACCACAGCGATCTGGCTGGGGACCTTCGGCTCGGGCGGCGGCATCCCGCCCGGCTGCCCGGCCATCGATCCGCTTCCCGAGCCGGCGGCCTTCGCCCCGCACGGGCAGTTCCGCTCCGGCGTCAGCTACCTCGTTCCCGTCGGCTGCACATCCAGCCAGCTCCAGGTCACGGTCGAGATCGAGCAGGGCGGCACGGTGCTCGCGGAGCGGACCGCCGACCTGACCATCATCATCCAGCCCGCCACGGCCGGATAGCGCCCGGCCGGGTGCGGGGGCCCCGCCACTCGGCGCGGGGGCGCTCGCGCTGGCCGTGGCCAGCCTGGACGGGGGTCGGCCCGCCGGGCTGAAAACAATTTGATCTTCTGAGTGCCTGACGGCGCATCATTGGGCGGGGGAGCGCCGACGCTGCGGGCGGCGGCGCCCGCGAGACAGGCGAGGGTCGTCAGGATGAGGCAGGCACCGGACCGGGCACCGCTGACGCGCCCGGAACGTGGGCTGCTTGCCTTCGTTTGCGCGCTGGTGCTGGTGGACACGATGTTCTTCACCGCGCTGACCCCGCTGCTTCCGCACTACACGCAATCGGCCGGATTGTCGAAGTCCGGGGCCGGGATACTGGTCGCCGCTTACCCCTTTGGCACGCTGGTCGGCGCGCTGCCGGGAGGGTTGCTGACCGCCCGGCTCGGGGACCGGCGGGTGGTGCTGCTGGGCTTGGCCCTGATGAGCGTCTCCACGTTGGTCTTCGGCTGGGCCTCGGGCGCCCCGTTGCTGGATGCCGCGCGCTTCGTCCAGGGCCTGGCCGGGGCGTGCACCTGGGCCGCGGGCCTGGCCTGGCTGGCGACGGCCGCGCCGCCCCAGCGGCGCGGGGAACTGCTGGGCACAGCCATCGGGGCGGCGGTAGGCGGAGCGCTCTTCGGCCCGGTGGTCGGCGCGGTCGCCGGTCAGGTGGGGACTGGGCCTGCGTTCGCCGCCGCGGCTGTGGCCGGGGCCGCTCTCATGGTCGTGGCGTTCATGGTGCCGGGCTCACCGGGTGCTGTATCACCGGGTCCCGTGGCACAGGGTTCTGTTCCGCTGGGTCCGGTGCCACAGGGTTCTGTTCCGTTGGGTCCAGTTCCGCAGGGCCTCCGGGCGGCCTGGCCCGTCGTGCAAGACCGGCAGGTCGCGACCGGCCTGTGGCTGACGATGCTCGCAGGCATGGCGTTCGGGGCGGTGGATGTGCTCGCGCCGCTCCGGCTCAGCCACCTCGGTGCCACGGCGCTGATCATCGGGGCTACCTTCCTGGCCTCCGCGGCGATCGAGTCGGGACTCTCGCCGCTCGCCGGGCGGCTGTCGGACCGCCGCGGCGCCCTCGTGCCGATCAGGCTCTCGCTGTCCGCGGCGGTGGCTGTCAGCCTGCTGGCGCCGGTACTGGAGCCAGCGCCGTGGCTGATAGCCCTCCTGATCGTGGACATGCCCGCCTACGGCACCCTCTTCGCGCCCGCGAGCGCATTGCTCAGCGCGGGCGCGCACCGGCTGGACCTGAATCAGGGACTGGCGTTCGGGCTGGCCAATCTCGCCTGGGCGACCGGCCAGACCGTCGCGTCCGCCGGGGGCGGAGCGCTGGCCCAGGCGACGTCGGACATCGTCCCCTACAGCCTGCTCGCAGGCACCTGCCTGGCCACGCTCCTGGTGCTCCAGCGAAGCCGTCACCTGGTCAGTGGGTAGGCGGGACGTCCAGGGCCGGATTGCGGTCGAAGAACCCGAACGGCTTGAGCCAGAACGACACCGTGTCGACCGGCATGATCGGCCAGTCTTCCGGACGGGTGATGTGGTGGATGCCGAACACGTACCAGAGCACCACGTCGGTGTTCTCGATCCGGCGGTTCGGCGCGGTCCAGACCGGCAGTCCCGAGTCCTGGTCGCTGAGGGTCGGGAACTCGCCGCAGGGCCATCGTTCGTCCTCGCGGTACGGCGTGACCCAGAGTGTGTGTTCGATGACCCGGGCGCGCTCCAGCACGGGAGAAGAGGAGGCCAGCATGGGCGGGAACGACCCGCCCGGGACCAGTTTGTACCCGGCCGGCGTGCCCAGCCCGTTCTTGGCGTTGGAGCTAATGATCTTCCAGGCACGCTGCGTGGGCCAGTCGTAATCCTGCTGGCCCTCGGCCTCGGTGCGGAGCGGCGTCTCCCGGGTCACCAGGCCCAGCCCGTAAGGATCATCGTCACCGGCCGAGGAGGCCTCCGACTGGACCGCATAGACCGTGTTGGCCGGGCCGTCCACGTCAAGATCGAGGCGAGCCACGATGAAGTGCTGGTGGAAGGGCGCGTAGGTCCGCTGGTCGACGAGCGTGCCGTACGGCGGCTGGTGGCCGTCGGCGAAGCTCGACGTCACCATGATCCCGGTGGCGCGCACCTCGCATTCGATGTTGCCGTCCTGGTAGAACCGCCAGTACACGAGGTACTCGTAGTTCGCGACCGTGGCGTGGAACGAGACGACGAGCCGCCGGGCGCGCCGTACGTCCGCGCCGAGCGCCTGGTCCACGTGCTTCCATCCGATCCCGTTGTCTTCCTCGTGGATGCAGATGGCGTGGGAGATGGTACGGGGCTGCCCGGTCGAGTCGTGCACCACCGCGTCGAGGTAGGTGATCTCGCCCAGGCAATCGCAGCCACGTTCGAGCGACGTGGTCATGAAACCCAGTCCCCACTCGCCGATGTCGAACGCGGTCCGCCGGTAGTGATCGGTCGTCGGATCCCGGTACGGCACGACCATCTCGGCGAACGAGAGCCGGTGCGCGACGGGCCGCAGACGGCCGGCGTCGCGGAACCCGACCGTGTGCAGGACCAGGCCCTCCCGGTAGTTGAAGCCGAGCCGCAGTTGCCAGTTCTGCCAGGTCAGCAGCTGGCCCTCGAGGGTAAAGGAGGGGCCTTCCGGCTGGCTGATGTGCAGCGGTTTCAGTTCCCGCAGCGGCATCGGGATGAGCTCAGGCCGGTACTCGCCCATGACTTCGGGCTGGTCGGCGGCCACCGCGCTGTCGGCGCTGTCCTCGAGTTCCAGCAGGGTCATCCGGTTGAGGTCCACGATGGGATGCAGCCCGCTGAGGTGATGCGCGTAGGGGTTGCCGCGCTCACTGCCCCGGTACCACACGTCTGACCAGCCCAGCCGCAGGCCGCGGTAGCGCGGCGGAACCAGCGCGGCGCCGTAGGCCCAGAGGTCGGTGAGGACGCGGGAACTGTCGGTGATCCCGCGCCGGGCGAGCGCCGCGGCCAGTTCCGGGCTGGCCCGCAGCATCTCGTCGCACTCGTGCCATTCGTCCAGGGTGAAATTCGGCTGCTGGCCGGGCAGTTCCTCCCAGGCGGTGACGGCCGCGTCGGTCAGCGACACCACCGCGCGGTAGGCCCGGCCGTCGTCGCGATTCCAGCAGATGACCAGCGCCGCGCGCAGTGGCGGCGCCCCGGGCTGGCCGGCCTGCGCGGCCTGGAGAGCGTCCTTGCCGGGCTCCTTGAGCTCGATCGAGGCGATGCGCCATCGCGGCCCGGCCGCCCGGTCACGCCGGAGGACCGACGCGACTTGGCGGAACTCCTCGGCGGTCAGCGGGTCGAGCGGATGTGACGTGCTCACCGGCAGCCTCCACTCTGCGGCTCCCCAGTCTGGCCCTTGACTCAACGTGACTACCCGGCGGGTCACCTCGCCACGCGTTCCGGGTTGTTGCGCGAAGACCTGCTTGCGCTCTACGTTCCGGCCATGCATCGCGTGGACGCAGTAACCGAGCAGATGATCCGGTCCGTGCTGGCTTACGCGGAGAACCGGCTCCGGCTGGACCCGGTGCCGCTGGACGGGGGCCCGCGGGATCCGGCCGATCTGGATGCCGCGCTGGCGGGCCTGCTGGCCGACGGCCCGCACAACTCCGATCATGTCCTGGGCGTGTACGCCTCGGTCGTGGCGCCGGCGGTGATCTCGGCCGACAGCCCGCGCTTTCTCGGCTTCATCCCGGCCGCGCCGACGAAGGCGTCGCTGCTGTTCGACATGCTGGTCTCGTGCGCGTCGATCCAGGGCATCTCCTGGCTGGAGGCCGCGGGCGCCATCCAGGCCGAAAACCAGGTGCTGCGCCTGATCGCTGACCGGGCCGGGCTCCCCGGGTCCGCGGGCGGGTGCTTCGTCTCCGGCGGCTCAGCCGCGAACCTGTCGGCCCTGGTCGTCGCCAGGGAGGTGGCCAAGCGCGGCGCGGGAAGCGCCGCCGCCGCCCGCCGCTGGCGGGTCGCCGTCGGCGCGGACGCCCACTCGTCGATCATCAATACGCTGCGGATCCTGGAGATGGATCCGCTCACCGTGCCGGCCGACGGTCACCGGGTCACGGGTGCCGCGCTCCGGGCCGCGATCGAGGCAGACGGCGACCCCGCATCGCTCGCCGCGGTGGTGGCGACCTCGGGCACGACGAACGCTGGCATAGTGGACGACCTGGCCGGCGTGGCCGGGGTGGCCCGCGAGTTCGGCCTGTGGTTCCACGTGGACGGCGCCTACGGCGGCGCGGGGCTGTTCGCGCCGAGCGTCCGGCCGGTGTTCGACGGCATAGAGCACGCGGACTCGTTCATCGTGGACCCGCACAAGTGGCTGTTCGCCCCCTACGACTGCGCCGCGCTGCTCTACCGCGACCCGTCGCTGGCCCGGTCGGTGCACAAACAGGATGCTTCCTATCTCGATGTGATCCACGGTGAGTCCGCTGAGTGGAATCCGACGGATTACGCCTATCACCTGACCAGGCGGGCCCGCGGGCTGCCGCTGTGGTTCTCGCTGGCGGTGCACGGAGTGCAGGCCTATACCGAGGCGATCGAGGCGGGCCTCCGGCTGGCGCGGGAAACCGCCGCGGAAATCAAGACACGCGACTACCTCGAACTGGTCCGCGAGCCTGATCTGTCCGTCGTGCTCTTCCGCCGCCACGGTTGGGCACCCGAGAGGTACACGCAGTGGGCCGATGACTTGCTCCGCGACCAGGTGGCGTTCATACCCCCGACGGCCTGGGAGGGCGAGACGGTGGCCAGATTCGCGTTCCTGCACCCGCACACGCCAATGGATCTCGTCCGCGAGATCCTCGACCGGATGGCGTGACCCAAGCCGGCCAGGATGACCAGGGACGATACGTGGCCCTCGCTATCTCCGTACGCTGCTGATCTCCGCTGCCTGGACGATCGTGCGGTGCGGCACGAAGTACAGGACGTCGGTCGGCCAGCAGGTGACGAGGGTCAGAGTGTGCTTGCTCCCGACTGGATTGAGCACGCTGACGTCCGTGTACAGCACCCGGTAGGGCTGACGGTAGACGCGGTACGTCGTGACGCATGCCTTGGTCGTGATGACGACGGTGTCGCCGGTCCGCAGGCTGCTGAGATGCAGGAACGGGTTGCCGGCCGTCACGTCGTGGCCGCCTATCCCGACGTCTCCCGCCTGGCCGGGCAGCGCCGTGCCGAGGATGTGGCCCGGGCCGGTAGCCAACTGGGCCAGCGTGGTGCCCTGGATGATGGTGAACTTCCAGGCCGGGCCGAACGCCGGGATCTGGATGAAGGCGAACACCTGGCCGACAGGAATGTCCTGATTTGGGCCGACACACAGGGCGGGGGCGGTGGGCTTGGCCTTGGCCGCCACTGGGGGAGCCGACAGCGCGGGCATTTCCCCCCAGGAGCGGGTGAGAGCCGTCTGGGCGGCCTGCTGCCGGGCCCCGGCGAACGGGTCCCAGACTTTGTATCCCGTATAGAGCAGGAGGCCTGCCCCGGCGACGATCATGCCACCGGCGATCAGCCTGACCGCCCGTCCGCGCTTAGCCATTGAAGGCGCCGCCATGGGTGTTGACGGTCAGTTCATGGATGAAGTACGCCATGCTCTGGGTGCCGTGGACCTCAAAGCGGTAATGCTCTCCCTGCGCGTTTGATACGAAGGCGTCCACGAAGATCACCGGGAAATGGCTCTGCGCGAATCCCTGCAGCCAGGCCTTCGGGCCAGGCCCGGACTGAGGCTGATTCGAAGTCTGCGCCAGGTCATTCCAGGGCACCGTCCAGATCTGCGTGTCGGCGGAGGGGATCTCCTGCTTCAGCAGGGCCTTACCGGTCATGACGTCGGCCGAGATGCGGGCCTGGTAGGCCGCGGCACTTTCGCTCGCGAGCTGGCAGGGGTAGAAGTACGGGCACATCCGGTTGAAGAGAAGGTGGCCCTGCGCCCCCGCATGGAATGCGGTTCCCCAGATGGCCGGGTTGAGGGCACGTAGCTGTGTCCACGAGGCATCCCAGCGGGCGTAGGGCCGCACGCCCTGCTGCGAACCGTCCGCGAAACCGCTGACGACCATCGACACCATGTTGTAGCCGAAGTGCTGCAGGACCGCCGTGGCGGGGGCGTAGAAGTTGTCAATGCCGTCATCGACGGTGAGCAGGATGGGCTTGGCCGGCAGGGCCACCGCCTTGTACCTGGCCCAGAGGACATATTGAGCGTCGGTGATCGTGCTGTAGCCCTGTGAGTGCAGGTACGACATCTGGTCGTAGAACTGGCGCTCGCTCAGGATCTCGACCCCGGGGCCGGTGCGGTTGCATATCAGCGCCGTGGCGGCGCATCCATTGTCCAGCTGGTGGTAAGCGAGCACCGGGATCTCACGCGGATGCGCGGAGGACGTGGCTGCCTTGGACGATGCCGGGTAATCCCAGGCCGGGACGTTGAATTTCGGGCCGGTAGCGTTGCCTTCGGTGACAGCGAGGACATGGTGTACGCCGAGCCTCTGCAGCATCGGCCCGACCGTTATGCCGATTGCGACCAGCGCGAGACCCCCCAGGACGATACCTGTGACGGCTTCGATTTTCTTGGTCAAGCCCACCGGGTTGCCCTCCTGGTGACTACATTACACACCGCCGCCACATAAACGCCGTAGCGGAAGAAGTCATACACGGTCTCCGGCACCATAAGCGCTGCTACCAGCATTCCCTTCCAGCCGGTGCGCTGGACGGTAAGTATCCTGTAGGCAATGAACAGGGGTAGCGTCTCAATCCACACGGCAGCCGGGGACCAGTGTCCGACGATGAGCACTACCAGTGCTATCTGGGCGATAATTATGCAAACCGTCAGCATTCCCAGCAATCCGAGCAATTGTGCTGCGTAATACCAGCACGTGACCTTGTTCAGCCCGTAGGTCCGCAGATCCGTGAACGCGCCGCGCTGCCAGCGGATGCGCTGGGTCCAGAGAGCCGGAACTGTCGTCATAACGTCTGTTACGGCGTCACACTCCGGCGGGGACACGGTCTGGAACCCCAGTGTCTTCAGCGCGAGTGTCAGCTCGTAGTCCTCGGTGATGGACCGGACGCTGAACACATCGGCTGACCTGGGACCCGGCAGTCTCCCGCTGACCCGTGCGGCGATGATCTCCCGGAGGATGCTGACCCGGAAGAGGGCAGAGGTGCCCACGACGACCCTCGTGCGGCTGTTCCGCCGGTCTATGCTGCGGCCGTCGCGGGTGAACTCATTTTCTTGCACGATCTTGAGCATGCTCCAGCCCGTCGGTGCGGTGGCGTAGCGCCCGCTGACGACAGCCAGCGGATTCTTGTCCGCCCATTGCTGGGCCACCTCGAGCCAGCGTGGAACAGGAAACGTGTCGGCGTCCTGGATGAATACGTAGTCGTCGTCTGCCAGGGTGGGCAGGATGCGGTTGAGCGCCTTGTTGAGCGCGCCCGCCTTGCGGTGCGGGTCCTTGGGAGTTTCGAAGACCTCCGCGCCGGCCGCCGCAGCTATCTCGGCCGTATCGTCAGAGCATCCGTTGGCTGCCACAACAATGCGGGAGGGTGGGCTCGTCTGGTTCCCGAGATTCGCGACTATCTCTCCGATCCATTCCGCTTCGTTATGCGCAGGAATCAGCACGGTTACGCTCACTTTGCCCACCCTCCCTTGTTGGTTCGGTTAATCAGTGACTGCGGTGCAGTCTTGGCAGCAGGCCCATAATCGCGGTCCCCGCGAAAACCAGGGTCAGGGCGATCAGGATGATTCCCAGAACGCTCACTGGGCCAGCCACGGCAGCTCCGGCACCTGTCACAGGGAGAGCGGCAATCTTTCCGTACATGTTTACCTCCTCTCCCTGTCTTATGCTTTTACCGCTACTGCGGTTTTAGCCTTTGTTCATTTGCTCTATCCACAAGCTAAGAGAAAGTGCGATCGTGCCTCTGGTTAGTTGGGGGTAGGCGGCCTCCCCCAAAGTGATGAACTTGGCGAGAAACATCGAATTCTGTCGCTCTGTGTAATGGGTTAATTACTTAGAGATGCAGAATGGGGGAGGGTTCGTGCGCCGGGACGCGCGCGTGGACGGCGTAGGACGCCTGCTACATCAGGCACGGCGCGTGGCAGGGCAGGGCAGGGCCGCAGGGCAAGGCGGCATGCCTGCACGGGCGGGAGGGCCGCAGGGGCATGGCGGTGTGCCTGCACGGGGCCTGGAGGGCCCACAGGTATGGATGCTCCGCGCGGCGGGGG
>DAIRVB010000118.1:0-9730 GCA_036803065.1 Streptosporangiaceae bacterium | reverse complement strand
AAGGCGCCCCGGAGGCGCATAGGAAGCAGAGCGTGAGCCGCCTGCCGTTCTCCGCGGTCGTCGGCCAGGATGACGCGCGGCTCGCCCTGCTGCTGGGCGCCGTGGACCCCGGCCTCGGCGGGGTGCTGCTGACCGGGGAGAAGGGCACCGCGAAGACGACCCTCGTCCGGGGCCTGGCCGGGATCCTGCCCGGTGTCACTGTCATAGCCGGGTGCCGTTTCTCCTGCGATCCGGCGGACCCGGACCCCGGCTGCCCAGATGGTCCTCACCTGGGCGGCAGCCGCAGTGAGTACCGTGCCGCGCGGCTGGTCGAGCTGCCGCTGGGGGCCACCGATGACCGTGTCACCGGCAGCCTCGACGTTCCGCGCGTACTGGCCGGGGCCACGACCGCGGAGGCGTTCGAGCCTGGCCTGCTCGCGCTGGCCAACCGTGGGGTGCTCTACGTCGACGAGGTCAACTTGCTTCCCGACCACATCGTCGATGTCCTGCTCGACGCGGCGGCCACGGGTGAGACGAGCGTGGAGCGTGAGGGGATCTCGCTCCGGCACGCCTCGCGGTTCCTGCTGGTCGGCACCATGAACCCGGAGGAGGGGGAGCTTCGCCCCCAGTTGCTTGACCGGTTCGGCCTGTGCCTGCCCGTCATCGCCAGCGACGACCCGTCGCGCCGGGCCGCAGTGGTCAGGGCGCGGCTCGATCATGACCGCTCCCCAGCAGCGAGCACCGCGGCGCACGCTCCCGCGGAACGGGACCTCGGCAGCCGCATCGGCGCGGCCCGGGCCGCGCTTGGCGTTGTCGTGCTGCCCGACGCGGAACTGCTCCGGGTCACCACGGCCTGCGCGACCCTCGGCGTGGACGGGATGCGCGGAGACCTCATCACCTGCCGGGCGGCGATCGCCCACGCGGCGTGGCAGCAGCGGGACACCGTCACCGGCGCGGACATCCGGGTGGCCGCCCGGCTCGCGCCGCTGCCGGTGCAGCAGCGCGGCCCGTTCGACGACCCGGGGGCGGACGCGGACCAGTTGGACAAGGCTCTCGGACCGGACGACGACGGCGGGCCCCCGGACCCGCCGGACCAGAGCGCCCCGCCTGAAGGCGGCGGACCGCCCGGCGGCCAGAGCGGCGGGCCCGACGGCGAAGACCCGGCCGACGATGGTGGCGGCGGAGGAAGCGGGGAGCCTGCTGGGCCGTCTGGGACGACCCCAGACAGCCCGGACGAGCCGCGCGATGCCGCCGACGGGTCGGCCGCGCCAAGGGCAGCCACATCAGGGGCAGCCACGTCAGGGGCAGTCCGTGCGCCCATGGGCACCTCGGCACCCCCGGGGTCCGCATTCCGGGTCCGGCACATCCAGGCCAGCGGGCTCGGATCGGGATACGAAGGGCGCCGGTCGGGTTCCCGCGGGCCGCACGGCCGGCCGATAGCCAGCGTCCGCTCGTCGTCGCGGCCCGAGCTGCTGCCCACGATGCGCGCTGCCGTGCTGGCCAGGCCGGGCGCGGCTTTCACGGTCACGGGCGGCGACCTGCGCGCCAGCCTGCGCCGGGGCCGCGAGTCCAACCTCATCGTGCTGCTGCTCGACACCTCCGGCTCGATGGCCGCCCGCAGGCGCAGCGCCACAGTGGCCACCACTGCCCTGTCACTGCTCAGCGACGCCTACCGGCGCCGGGACCGGGTGGCGTTGCTGACGTTCCGGGGGTCTGAGGCAACCGTCGTCGTCCCCCCGACGGGTTCCGTCGAGCTCGCGGCCCGGCGGCTGCGGGATCTCCCGGTCGGCGGCCGTACCCCGCTCGCGGCGGGACTTGAGGCCGTCCGCCAGCTGATACGCCGGGAAGGCTGGCGGGATCCAGCCCGCCGCCCGATTCTCGTCCTGATCACGGACGGCCGCGCGACCGGCGACGGCGATGCCGTGGCGCAGGCGAGACGGGCCGCGTCCGCGCTGGCCAGAACCGCTGCCACCAGCATCGTCGTGGACGCGGAGGAGGGACCCGTGCGGCTCGGGCTGGCTGGTGTGATGGCCCGCCACCTGACGGCCGAACTGGTGACAGTCCCTGGCCTCGCAGCCCGGGCCGGCCCGCTCCGGGATCAGGCCAGCCACACGCTGACCAGCCTCATCCGCGCAAAGGAGGCATCCTGATGCCACAAGGCCAGGTCGCCGTGGTGCCCGACGACGGGCTCAGCACCCGTGAGCGACGCGCGCAGCCGATGCTCATCGTGCACACCGGGGATGGAAAGGGAAAGTCCACGGCGGCCTTCGGGCTCGCGCTGCGGGCCTGGTCCGCAGGGTGGCCCATCGGCGTGTTCCAGTTCACCAAGAGCCCGAAATGGCGGGTGGGCGAAGAGGACGCGCTGCGGGCTCTCGGCGAGGTGCACGCGGCCACCGGCCAGGGAGCACCCGTCACCTGGCACCGGATGGGGGCCGGCTGGTCGTGGCTGCGAACCCCGCCAGAAGATCACGCGCGCGCGGCCCGGGAGGGATGGCAGCAGGTCGAGCGTGACCTGGCGGCCGAGACCTACCGGCTGCTCGTCCTGGACGAGTTCACCTACCCGCTAGCCAACGGCACCCTCGACATCGACGAGGTCCTGGCCACCCTGGCCGCGCGCCCGGGCGTCCAGCATGTTGTCATCACCGGCCGCCGGGCCAGCCCGGCCCTGGCTGAGGCGGCTGACCTGGTCACCGAGATGACCAAGGTCAAGCACCCGATGGACGCCGGGCGCAAGGGCCAGCGCGGCATCGAATGGTGAACCTGCCCCGTGTGGTCATCGCCGCCACCCGGTCGGGGGACGGCAAGACCACGGTGGCTACCGGCATCATGGCGGCCCTCCGTGCCCGCGGACTGCGGGTGTCCCCGCACAAGGTCGGGCCCGACTACATCGACCCGAGCTACCACGCGGCGGCGTGCGGAGCACCCGGCCGCAACCTTGACCCCTGGCTGGTGGGCGAAAAGCTGGTGGCGCCACTGCTCCGGCACGGCGCGCAGGGCGCCGGCATCGCTGTCATCGAAGGCGTCATGGGCCTCTTCGACGGGGCGGCGGGACGCGGGGATTACGCCAGCACCGCGCACGTCGCGCGGCTGACCGGCGCCCCCGTCGTGCTCGTCGTCGGCGCCGCCGGGACATCCCGCTCCATCGCCGCGATCGTGCACGGTTTCGCCGGGTGGGACCCCAGTGTCCGGCTCGCCGGAGTGGTGCTCAACCAGGTCTCCTCGCAGCGTCACGAGGCTGTGCTGCGGGAGGCGCTTGGGCCGGCCGGCATCCCGGTGCTCGGCGCCCTGCCCCGGGACGCGGCCTTGCGCACGCCGTCGCGGCATCTGGGGCTGGTGCCCGCCGCAGAGCGTCCCGCATCGGTCCACGCATGGCTCCCCGCGTTGCGCGAGATGGTCGCCCGCCACCTCGACCTGGACCTGCTCATGGGCATCGCGCGCAGCGCACCAGAACTCGTCGCCGACCCGTGGTCCGCGGAGGGCCCGTGGTCGGCGGAGGGCCCGTGGTCGGCGGAGGGCCCGTGGTCGGCGGAGGGCCAGCCACCAGAGAACTCCCCGGGACCGCGGTCCGCCCGGCCGCGGGTCGCGGTCGCCGCGGGGCCAGCCTTCACCTTCGGCTACGCCGAGCACGACGAGCTGCTGACCGCGGCCGGGGCGGATGTAGTGACCTTCGACCCGCTGGTCGCCGAGGGGCTGCCGGAGGGCACCGACGCCCTGGTGGTGGGCGGCGGCTTCCCCGAGGTTCATGTTGGCCGGCTGGCGGCCAACGTCGCGCTGGGCGACCAGGTCAGGCAGCGGGCAGCGGCAGGCATGCCGATCGTGGCTGAGTGCGCCGGGCTGCTCTGGCTCGGCCGCACGCTCGACGCGCACCCCCAGTGCGCGGTGCTGCCCGCCCGCGCCCGGATGACCGGGAAACTGACCCTCGGCTACCGTGAGGCCACCGCCCTGCGCGACACTCCCCTGGTCGCGGCCGGCACCCGGGTGCGAGCCCACGAATTCCACCACACCGTCAGCGAGCCCGCCCACGGGCACGAGCGCGAGCACGGGCACGGGCCCGCGTGGGAACTCGCCGACGGCACGAGGCACGGCTGGGCCGGTCCCGGCCTGCTCGCGTCCTACCTGCACCTGCACTGGGCAGGTGTGCCGCATGCCGCCGCCAGGCTGGTCGGTGCGGCACGCGCAGCCCGGCGGGCGGCCGGGTGAGCCTCCGCCCAGCCGAGCGAGGCCGGCTGGGGTCCATGGCGGCGGTGATCGCCGCGTTGAACGTCGCCGGCTGGGGCATCTTCGTGCTCACCGTGCTGCCGCACCACTTCCGCTACGACAAGCTCGGTGTCGGGCTGGGCGTTGCCATCACCGCGTGGACCCTCGGCTTCCGCCACGCGTTCGACGCCGATCACATATCGGCTATCGACAACGTCACTCGTAAGCTCATGGCCGAGGGCAAGCGGCCGTTGGGTACGGGGTTCTTTTTCGCGCTAGGTCACTCCATGATCATCGTTGCGGTCGGGGCTGGCATCTCGCTCGCCGCCAGGGCCGTGTTCGGCGCCGTGGTCAATCCCAGCTCCGCGTACGAGACGCTCGGCGGGATGGCCGGAACCCTGATGGCCGCCAGTTTCCTGTACCTGATCGCCGCGCTGAACCTGGTGGTGCTGGTCGGGATAGCCCGGGTCTTCCGTGACATGCGCCGCGGCCGGTACAGCGAGCAGGAGCTGGAGCGCCAGCTCCAGGCGCGCGGGCTCATGTACCGGTTCTTCGGCCGGTTCATGCGGTCCATCAACCACACCTGGCAGATGTTCTTCGTCGGCATGGTGTTCGGGATCGGGTTCGACACCGCCACCGAGGTCGTCCTGCTCACCGCGACCGTGTACGCGGCCACGTCCGGCCTGCCGTTCTACGCCGTCCTCGCCCTGCCGCTGCTCTTCGCGGGCGGGATGACGCTCTTCGACACGCTCGACGGCTGCTTCATGAACTTCGCCTACGGGTGGGCCTTTGCCCGGCCGGTCCGCAAGGTGTATTACAACCTGGTCATCACCGGTCTGTCGATCGCCGCCGCCTTCCTGGTCGGCACGGTCGAGATCCTCGGCGTTCTCACCACCGAGCTGCACCTCCGCGGTTCCCTCTGGGGCTTCCTGTCCAGCTTCGACATCAACAAGGCTGGTTTCACGATCGCGGGGCTGTTCGTTGTCATCTGGGCCGTAGCCCTCGCCGTGTGGCGATTCGGAAACATCGAGTCCCGCTGGGACATCCCCAGCCCTCCCGGGCCGCCTCAGTAGAGACCACCCCCGGGCGCGATCATCCTGCGCGCGATCAACCGGCGCGGATCCGGCCCGCGCCACCACACCGGCTTCCAGCGGCTATCCGGTGGCCCGCTGGAGGAGGAGGACGCCGAGCACCTGCGCGCCGGTGTTGTACATCCATTGCTCGCCGGGCTGATGCATCAGCGGGAGCGCGCCGAAGTGCCGCATCCATTCGTCAGGGGTGTGCGGTGTCGGTGGCCACGGAGGGCCGAGCGTGCGCAACTGCAGCCGCTCTTCGGCCGCCTGGATCGACATGCGCGTGAGGTCCCCGTGCCACGAGTGTGATGAGACCGGGCATCGCGCCGCGCTCGACATGACCGGCCATGACCGCGCGCATGCGGGCGATCCCGCTGGCCGCCAGCCCCGCGCTCGCCACTGGCTGCGCTTCCTCCACCACCCCAGGCTGTCACATCCTGGATGCGCGGACCGCCTATCGGCATGCATGCTTGTCGGTGACCCCCGGAGGCTTGCTAGAGGAATGAGGCTTTGTGGCGAACCTGCTGATTGACGACAATGCTGTCACCGTCGCGCTGTCCGTGCTCGAAAAGGCGGAGGCGCTGCACGGTGACATCAGGGTGCCGCGGACAGCCGTAGTGCGGGTCCGATCGGTGCCGGACGGTATGGCAGAGGTCCATGGCTTGCGGATGCCCGGCAGCGGGTTCCCCGGCGTGATCATGGTCGGGACGTGGCGGGACAGTGACGGTGTCACGTTCGCGGTCTGCCATGGCCGCCGCCCGGCCGTCGTGCTCGACCTGGCCGACCAGCCGTATGACCGGATTGTCGTCACCGTCGAGAACCCGGAGGAAGCGGTCGCCAGCCTGCCCTGATGTACGCGGTTCGACGTGGCAGTCTCTCAGGCGGGGGCTGTCAGCGAGGCGACGTGGTCGAGCATGGCGTCGAGGGCGACTTCGAGTGGCCTGGTCTGACGCTGGAGCTGCGTCAGCAGCAAGCCGCCCTGGAGTGCGGCGAGCGTGGCGAGGGCGAGGTTGTCGGGGGCAGCGTCGGTTCTGAGCTCGCCGCGGGCGTGCATGGCGCGCAGGCCGTTACGGATGCCGGCCTCCCATCGGCTGAAGCTGGCGGCCACGTCGGAACGGGCCTGGGGGTCGGTCTCGGCGAGTTCGCTACCCAGGGAGCCGATCGGGCAGCCGCCCCGGCAATGCAGTTTGCGCTGGTGGTCGACGAGGAAGTCACGCCAGGCGCGGAGCCCTTGCAGGGAGTCGAGGTTGGCGAGCATCGGTTCCTGGCCGCCGACGATGGCGTCGGTCTGGTATTCGATGACGGCCCGCACCAGCGCGTGCTTATCGGTGAAGTAGTGATAGACCTGCGAGCTGCTGACCCTGGCAGCTGCCCTGACGTCCTCCACGGTCGTCCCGGCGACGCCGCGCTCGAACATCAGCTCGGCCGCCGCCGCGACGATGCGCTGGCGGGTCGACATCCTCGTGAACAATGCCGGCGGCGGTTCGTTTGGCCCCACGCAGGCCACCACTGAGGAGACCTTCGACGATACGTTCGCTATCAACGTCAAGGTCCCGTTCTTCCTCGTTGCCGAACTCGCGCCGGCCATGGCCGCACGGGGCAGCGGCGCGATCGTCAACGTAACGACCATGGTCGGCGGATTCGGCAACGCTGGCATGGCCCTGTACGGCTCGAGCAAGGCCGCGCTGAACCTGCTGACCAAGGCCTGGGCGGCGGAATTCGGCCCGAGCGGTGTCCGGGTCAACGCCGTCTCCCCCGGCCCCACGCGAACCGAGGGCGTCGAGATGATGGGCGAGGCACTCGACCAGCTGGCGGCGCTCGCGCCAGCCGGCCGCAATCCCCGGCAGGCCGATAGCTGATCAGGGTTGAACTGGGGTTCTTCCTGATACCCAGGCCGGGCTAGCGATGGCACGTTGGGGGCATCAACACAACAGCCACGGAGGCGGGCGGCGCCGGCCGCACGGCGGTCAACGCGGTAGATGTCCCCGTGTCCGGGCACAATGGCGACCGGGGCTCGTAACGCGCACTTTCCCGGGGTTAGATGCGATGACAGTCAGGCGATACCCGTGGGGCGGGAGCCGCCGCCTCCCCTCGCCTGCCGGGCCCGGTGTGATCGCCAGCGCATGACTCTCCTCCCGGATCTGGAGGCCGGAATGTTGGACCCCCAAAGCACGGCGTTATTCGTCCTGCTGGTGGTGACATTTGGCGCTCTGATGGGATGGATGCTCGTCACCGGCCGGGCAGTTCTTCGCGTCCTCGCCGCGTGCCTGGCATTTACGCTCGCGGTGGTCTTCGGAGTGCTGGCCGTCAACAAGTACTTCGGCTACTACGCGACCTGGGGCGCAATGATGGGGGACCTCACCAGCCAGGGCGTCAAAGGCGTCAATTCTGCACCCCAGGTGCCCCACGGTGGCCTCCCATCCCGCCCGCAGCCTGGCACGCCCGATAGCCGGAAGATGAACAGCGGGCTGGCGCGGCGGCAGGGATACATCCTGCGCCTGGCCGTGGCCGGCTCGCGCAGCCACCTCACCAGGGCGGTGTACGTCTACCTGCCGCCGCAGTACTTCTGGTCGTCGTACAAGAGATACCGGTTCCCCGTGATCGAGCTCATCCACGGACAGCCCGGTGAGCCGCAGGACTGGATAACTGTGGTGGGCGTGACGATGACCCTCGACCACCTCATGAACGAGGACCTCGCTCAGCCCGTCGTGCTGGTCATGCCCGACGCGAACGGTGGCAAGGATGTCTCGCTGCAGTGCCTCAACCAGGTGGGCGGCCCGCAGGACCTGACCTACCTGGCCGAGGACCTGCCCGACCGGATCGCGCATGTCGTCCGGGTGCAGCCGCCCGGCTCTGGATGGGGCGTGGCCGGATACTCCGAGGGCGGCTTCTGCGCCGCCAACATGGCCCTGCAATTCCGGTACCATTACGGGTTTGCCGGGGTACTCAGCGGCTACTTCAGCCCGTTCGAGAACCAGCTGGCCCACCCGATCCGGCTGGTGAGCCCGTTCGGCGGCAGCCGAGTGCTGCAGCGGGACAACACCCCGCTGGACGAGGTCCAGCAACTGCCCGCGGGAGCGGTCATTCCCCGCTTCTGGCTGGGCGCGGGGACAGACAACAAG
This sequence comes from Streptosporangiaceae bacterium, assembly GCA_036803065.1. Taxonomy (GTDB): domain Bacteria; phylum Actinomycetota; class Actinomycetes; order Streptosporangiales; family Streptosporangiaceae; genus JAWWPY01. The sequence goes on along the minus strand of DAIRVB010000118.1, from coordinate 1,359 downwards.
CTGGACGTGGCTGACGCCGAGTTGTTCTGGCAGGAGCTTGGGCTTCGGCAGGCGGATGTGCCGCTCGCGCTCACCGCGGGGGGCGGGCACAACATGGCGACGTGGCAGGCGGAGGTCCCGCGGATGCTCACATGGATGACCCAGGGCCTGGCTCAGGTAGCCCAGAAAGGCCCGGCGGACAGCCGGCACTAGCCACGCCGGCGCCCCGCGCAGGTCTCGTCCACCGGCATGGCGGACCGGACGTGCCGTCTTGGGTGGATGATGCCGCGACGTAGCTACCCTCATGGCCCGGGTGGATGTCATATGTTCGCAGTAAGCAAATTTGCGTGTCACGCAGAATCTTGTATTCTGCGCACATGTCAACTGCTGCCGCAGAGAGGCTGCCGGGGTCAGTGCCATCCCCGGCCACCGTGCCGTCCCAGGGTCCTGGCCAGTACTCAGCGCAGGCCCGGCCCGGCCGCCCGGCTGGGCTGCGCGAGCGTAAGAAGCTCGCCACCCGGCAGGCGCTCGGCGCGGCGGCGATGCGGCTGGCAGTCGAGCGCGGTCTGGAGAACGTGTTCGTCGAAGACATCGCGGCGGCAGCTGAGGTGTCGCCGCGGACGTTCAACAACTACTTCGCCAGTAAATACGAGGCGATCTGCGCCCTGGCGCTGGACCGGTCCTTCCAGATCGGGGAAGCGCTGCGGGAACGGCCCGCCAGCGAGAGCCTGTGGGATGCGGTCAGGAACGCTGTGCTGGCCGTCTATGGCTCGGCCAGCGAGGCGCCAGACCCCCAGGTCATCGCCCGCATCCAGCTAGTCACCTGCTCGCCGGTGCTGCGCGGGGAGTACCTGAAGGCCCTGTCGATGATGCAGTACGAGCTGGCTGAGGCGATCACCGAGCGCACCGGTGCCGTTGCGGCGGCCGATACGTTCTTCACCCGCGCGTTCGCGGGGGCCATCACGGCGGTCGTCCAGGCGGCCACCGAGCACTGGCTCTTCGCCGATCCGCCCGTCGCGCTCGCCCGGGTCATCGAGGACGCGCTGCGCGAGCTGGCCGAGGGCATGCTGGCCGTCCTGCCTGCCCCGTCGGCGTCAGCCCCGTCCGCGTCAGCCCCGCCAAAGTCAGCACCGCCGGAAAATGGCGAGCCGCCGATGCCTGCCTCCGCCGTCACATCCCGGAACTTGCCGCTGCCTTCGTTGTGAAAGAGATGGTTGCCGCCCACCGCGGTAATGAAGACATCCGGCAGACCGTCATTGTCATAATCGCCGACGGCCACTCCCATCCCGTAAAGGCTGACGTCCAGGCCTGACCCGGCGGTGACGTCTTTAAAATGGCCGTGTCCGTCGTTATGGTAAAAGGCCATTGTGGGCGGCTTTT
>DAIRVB010000117.1:8659-9740 GCA_036803065.1 Streptosporangiaceae bacterium | reverse complement strand
ACCCGGCCCTGCACGGATGTGACCGGACTGGTTGACAGCGAGGCGCGGACCAGCCTGCCCGTTGCCCGCCGCCAGTGCCTCGGCTCGGTCAGCGGCCGGTCCACCCCGGGCGAGGAAACCTCCAGGGTGTAGGCCGCCTGGCCCATCACCCCCGAGGCGTCGAGTTCCGCCGACACGGACCGGCTGAGCAGCGCGATCTCATCGAGGCCGGGCCTGCTGTCGGCATCCACGGCGACCCGGAGCAGCCAGCGCCGGCCCGCGGCGGTGATCCGCACCGACTCAAGGTCCATGCCCGCGGCCACGACCACCGGCTCCAGCACGGTGGTAAGGCGCTCGGCGTCGGCCGGCTTGCCGCCCAGCGGACGATCCGGCGCCATCTGGTTAGCTGGCCGGTTAGCTGACTGACGGCCGCTGGCCTGCATATCCGGCTGGCGGCGCGCGGGGCGGCCGCCACGGCCCGGCGCGCCACCATCTGCGCTGGCCCGCCTCGCCTGATCTGGACGTGACGATCCGTGACGGGAGCTTCCGCGCATCACGACCTCCTCGTCCGCCACCTGTGCTCTTGTCCAGCCTGGTCTAGCCTAACCGGACCGGGCGGCGGCATTGGCCGCCCGGTCCGCTGGCTGGTCGCGGGGGGTGACTCAGGCGCTGGTTCAGATGCGCACAGACGGTGATCATCGGCTGTCACCGGGCCGACGCGCCGTGACATCCTTAGGGCGCGGGACACGCCCTACCCCGTGCACGACTACGTGGCGCTCACCCTACGCTCAGCGGCAGCAGTCACGGACATGGCAGGAGGACCGGTGCCGGCAGATCTTAGAGCAGTCCTGTCCGCGCGGCCTCTTAGGCGGCGGAGCGTGCTCGCGGTGGCGGCCATGACATTCCCGCTGCTGGCGGCCGGGTGCAAGGGCATCGGAGCGCTCGGCACACCGCCGACCCCGTTGCCTGACACCGCCGTGCTGGGCCAGGCCATTACCGCCGAGAAGCTGATGATCGCCCGATACCAGGCGGCCATTTCCGGCTCCCCCGGGCAGACGGCCTTGCTCGCCCCGCTGCTCGCCCCGCACCGGGCGCACCTCAC
>DAIRVB010000117.1:0-8649 GCA_036803065.1 Streptosporangiaceae bacterium | reverse complement strand
CCGGCCAGCGCTGCCCGCTCACCATCTCCCGCGCCGGCCACGCCGCCGCCCGCCACACTCAGCGCGCTGCAGGCGGCCGAGGAGGCCGCCGCCGACGGCCTGGTCCGCCACCTCGCCGAGGTCACCCCCTCGCTCGCTCAACTGCTCGCGAGCATCGCTGCGTCCGAGGCCAGCCACGCTTTGGCGCTCCGTTCCCGGGGAGAAGCCCCGTGATGGACCCCGTTCGCAGCGCACTGCAGGTGGCGCTGGCCGCCGAGCACGCGGCGATCTACGGCTACGGGGTGCTCGGCGCTCACCTGACGGGAAGCCTCGAGCGAGCCGCACAGCAGGACTGGGCCGTGCACCAGGTGGCCCGGGACACGCTGGAAAGCAAGCTGACATCGCTCGGCGCCCAGCCCGTGCCGGCGCAGGACGCTTACCAGCTGCCCTTCCAGGTGGGCGCCAGCCCGGCCGCGGTCTCGCTGGCCGCGTTCCTCGAAGACCGGGTGGCCACGGCCTACCTCGGTCTTGTGGCGCTCGATGATCCCGGGCTGCGGGCCTGGGGCGCGCAGCAGGTGCGGGCATCCGCGGTGCGCGCCACGTCCTGGTCCGGCAGCACGGCCGCCTTCCCCGGGCTGCCGGTGGCTCGCTGACCCCGTGGTGGCCGCTCAGGTTTCGTGCGGCGCGGCGAGGACGTGCTCGATGCGTTCGGCCGCGCTTTCCAGGTCATCGTCGGCCGCTATCCGTTCCGCCCACGACCACCAGAACCACCATCTGCCGTCTTCGCAGCATCCCGCGTAAATGTCCTCGGCCAGGGCCAGGACGGCAGGATTCACCACGTGCAGGCTGGGCACCCGCCCGGGTGGCGCCAGCAGGCTCACCTGCAGCCCGTGCCCGACGAGGGTATGGGCGAGCCGGTCGAGCCGGTCCATGTACGCCTGGTCAGGCGGGGAGAGGCCGGTCCGCTGCTCGGCGCCCATCGTCATCATGCTCACCTCTAGTAACTGGGTAGATGCAAAGAGTTCCTTCAAGGTTCAGAATGCCTTCATGCATTGCGGTTTGCAACATGCATAGAGTGATTCGCAAGATCAATTCTTGATTATGAGCAACTGTTGTCCCCCTGACCACATCCAACGGACTCGCTGGACGGCGGGCAGGCGGGTGGCCACACTAGTAACAAGGCCCTGTTAGCGCGAACAGGGCCCTGGTCACGCAGGGGGTCTGCGAACGCCCGGCACGGCACGGAACCAGCCCGCCGGCCGGACGTCAGATGTGGCGGCAGAAAGGGGGGGCACATGGCCGCTGAGCACAGCCCGACTGTCCGGCGCCGCCGGCTCGCGCTCGAGTTGCGCAGGCTACGTGAAGCCGCCCGGCTCACCTGCGAGGAAGTAGCCGAGCACCTGGAGTGCTCCACTTCCAAGATCAGCCGGATCGAGACGGGGCGGGTCTCCGTGTCTCCCCGGGACGTCCGCGACATGCTGGATCTCTACGGCGTGTCGGCGCAACAGGGGGCAAGCCTGGTCCAGCTGGCCCGCGACTCGCGGCAGAAGGGCTGGTGGCATGCCTACAGCGACACGATCCAGCCGCGGTTCGCCACCTACATCGGCCTGGAGAGCGCGGCATCTGAGATCCGGATCTATGAGGTCACCCTCATCCCTGCGCTGCTCCAGACGGAGGACTACGCGCGCACGGTGATCGCGGCCGGGATCGTGGGCGGCGATCACGACGGGGTGGAGCGGAACGTGGAACTGCTGATGGCCCGCCAGCCGCCGCTCACCAGCGACGACCCGCCGCGGCTGTGGGCCGTGCTGGACGAGGCCGCGCTGCGCCGGACCGTGGGCGGGGCCGGCCTGATGCGGCTCCAGCTTGACCACCTGCTGGACCTCTCGCGGCTGCCGAACGTAGCGATCCAGGTGATCCCGTTCGGCGCCGGGGCGCACCCGGCGATGGGCAGGCCGTTCGTCATCCTGGCCTTCCCCGAGCGCGCCGACCCGGACGTGGTGTACCTGGAGGACCTGACCAGCGCCCTGTACGTGGAAGACGTCGACGAGGTGGACCGCTACAACATGTTCTTCAACCACCTGCGGGCCACGGCCCTGTCCTTCGAGGACTCCTCGGCCCTCATCATGTCCGTCATCAAGGAGCAGTGACCCGGGCAGCGGTCAGCGCAGAGGTTCAGGCAGCGGCTCCGCGTGCAGCACCGTCAGCCGGGACACCGCACGGGTCAGGGCTACGTAGAGCCGGTGCAGGCCGCGCGATTCCGCGGCGGCGATACGGGCTGGTTCGACCACGATAACCTCGTCGAACTCCAGGCCCTTGGCCAGCGTCACCGGCACCACCGTCAGCCCTTCTCCGCTCGCCCGGTCCAGGACACTGTGCCGCAGGCTCGCCTGGCTCAGCAGCCGCGAAACCGCGGTCACCTGCTCGTCCGCGACGATCACCGCCACCGACCCCGGGCCGCTCATGGCCGAGGCGCACACCCTGGCCAGGTCACCGGGCAGTGAGCCGGCTGTCGCCTCGATGACGACCAGCGAGCCCGGGTCCTGCCGCAGCGACCTGGCCGGCACGAGCCCGGGGGCGATGTACGCGAGCAGCCGGCTGGCGTAATCGAGGATCTGCCTGGGCACCCGGTAGCCGGTGTCAAGCACGCGCAGCCCGGCATCCGCCTTGCCCAGGTGAGCGAGGAGATCCGACCAGCTGGTGGCCGCCGCGGGCGAGGTGCCCTGGGCGAGATCACCGAGCAGCGTGGCTGAGCCGGTGGCACATCGCCGGCCGATCGCGCGGCACTCCATCGGCGACAGGTCCTGGGCCTCGTCCACTACTACGTGCGCCAGGCTCGGGATCCGCTCGATGAGGTCGCTCGCCTCGTCCACGAGCACCGCGTCCGCGGCGCTCCAGCGCGCGGACGCGGGCCCCCTGGCCGGCGTGTCCCAGCAGATCGCCTGCTGCTCGGCCGGATCGAGCACACCGCGCGCGGCCGCGGCGAGCCGGGCCGGGTCCGACAGCAGGCGCATGACCAGCCGGACCGGATCCACCTTCGGCCAGATGGCGTCCACGGCCGAGCGCACCGGCCTGGTCCGCCGCACGGCCTCGTGCGTCCGGTCATCGCAGGACTCCCCCGCCTCCTCCATCCGGGTCAGGATGACGTGCGCGATCCGGTGGCCGAGCATGTCGCGGCCGGCGCCGTACCGTACCCCGCGCTCCCGCAACTCACTGACCAGCCCGGCGAGCTCGGCCGCGGGCACCCGCCAGCGCCTCGATCCGCGCGGGAGCATGATCGCCTCGGCAGGCTCGGCCACCGCGGCCCAGAGTGCCTGGCGCAGCACCAGCGCCATCCGGGCGTCCCCCTTGATCCGGGCCGCGCGCTCCGAGTCGGCGGCCCGGACCGGCACCGCTGACACGAGATCCTGGATGGTCACCTGCGCCACGCTGACCTCTCCGAGCGCGGGCAGCACGTTGCGGATGTAGCCGAGGAAAGCCCGGTTCGGCCCGACCACCAGCACCCCGCCCCGGTTCATCCGGGCCTGGTGGGCGTACAGCAGGTAGGCAACGCGGTGCAGGCCGACCGCGGTCTTGCCGGTTCCCGGAGCACCCTGGACGCACAGCGTCTCGCTCGCGTCCGCGCGCACAATGTCGTCCTGCTCGGGCTGGATCGTGGCCACGATGTCCCGCATCGGGCCGGACCTGGGCCGCTCTATCTCATCCAGCAGAATCCGGCTGACAGCGGCATCGGGGAGCTGCCCAGGCTGTTCGTTGCGGCTGAAGGTCTCATCCTCATACGCGGTGAGTTCGCCGCCGGAGAACCCGAACCGGCGGCGCAGCTCAAGCCCCATCGGCTCCGCCGGGCTGGCCCGGTAGAACGGCCGGGAGACCGGTGCCCGCCAGTCGATCACCACGGGATGCCCGTCCGGATCATGAATGTGCCGCCTGCCCACGTGGAACCGGCGCCCGGCGACCCCCTCGCCCGCAGTGCCGTCCACCGCGGGGCCGTCCCCCGCGGAATAGTCGAGCCTGCCGAAGAACAGCGGCGTGTCCGGCAGGTCGCGGAGAGACTCCGCCCGGCGGTGCAGATCCGCCTTGAGGTACTCCTCGGAGACCGGGTCACCGCCCAGCGCCCGCAGCGAGAGCACGTCTTCACGCATGAGCCGGAGGAAGTCGCGGGAGCGGCGCAGGTGAGCTTGTTCGGCGCGGAGGACGGGGGGCGGGTCGCGGCGTGTCCCGCTGGCCGAGGGCATGAGTCATCACCTCGATGGCGTGGGTTCGATGGTGTTGCCCGCAGGCACAAGAGCCCAGGAGCTTACCAATGCCGGGTTCCGCGGTCATCTCATTTTTCCTGCGCAGGGGGGCCCAGCCCGGCCCCGCGGCTGGCCCCGGTGGCGTCACCAGGTAGTTCGGACCACAATGTGCAGATGACCGTCGCCGCCGCCGGACCCCTGGAAGAGCCAGGGCTGCCCCTGCTGTCGGTGTCCGGCCTCGGGGTGCGCTTCGGCCCGCTGACGGCGCTGGAAGGCGTCGAGCTCCAGGTGCGGCCAGGCGAACTGGTGGCCCTCGCGGGCGAGAACGGCGCCGGCAAGACCACCCTGGTGCGCTGCATCGCCGGGGACATCGCCCCGACCTCGGGCGTGATCGCGCTGGACGGCAGGCCGGTGCACGCGGGAGCGCCCGCGGCGGCACGCCGGGGCGTCTCCGTCGTCTGGCAGGATCTGGCCCTCTGCGACAACCTGGACATCGCCTCGAACCTGCTGCTCGGCCGTGAGCGCCGCCGCCAGCTGCTGTCGGATACCCGCTTCCACGCCGATGCGGTGCGCCTCCTTGAGCGCCTGGGCATCCCGCTGCGGGACACCACCCGCAGCGTCCGGTCCCTGTCCGGGGGGCAGCGTCAGCTGGTCGCGGTGGCCAGGGCGATGGCCCACAACCCGCGGCTGCTGCTGCTCGATGAGCCGACCGCCTCGCTGGGCGTGCAGGAGTCGGCCCTGGTGGAGGAGCTGATCGGCCGGCTGCGGGAGCAGGGCACGACCATCCTGCTGGCGTGCCACGACATCAGCCAGATGTTCCGGCTGGCCGACCGGATAGTGGTTCTCCGGCAGGGACGGGTACACGCCGACGTGGACCCCAGCGAGGTACACCCGGACGACGTCGTGGCGCTGCTGTCCGGCCAGGAGGTGGACTCCTCCGCCCGCCGGCAGCTGACCCGCCTGCACGGTCTCACCGACCGGCTCGTGTCGGCGGACCCGTCATCCAGCCTGTCGCTGATCCTGTCGGCGCTGGGCGCGGCGCTGGGCAGCGAGCGGCTGTGCATCCACCTGCTCGAGGACTCATCCCTCGTCTGCGCCGCCTCGCTGGGCCTGTCCCCGCTGCTGCTGTCGGCGTGGTCGCGGCTCCCCCGCGGGCTGGCCGGAGGCCCGGTCGGGCTGGCCGCCATGACGGAACAGCCGGTCGTCGAGGAGAACGCGCGGGGCGGCACCGCCTGGGCCCCGTTCCGGGACCTGGCCCGGGCGGCCAAGGTGGCCAGTTCATGGTCAGTCCCGGTGATGGGCCCGGGCGGCCTGCTCGGTGTCATCACCGTGTTCCGCGCGCTCACCGGCAAGCCGCAACGGGACGACCTCGACCTGGCCACCCTCTACGCGGGCTACGCCGCGAGCGCCATCGAGCGGGACCGGCTCCTCGAGGAAGTCACCGCCCGCAATCAGGTGCTGGAGACAATCAGGGAGATGCTGGAGACCCTGGCGGGCCCCACCCCGGTCGCCGACGGGCTCAGCATCGCCCTGCAGTCGCTGCGCCGCGGCCTGCAGGCCGATGAAGTGGCGCTGATCATCCAGCCGCCCGGCGGCCCGGCGGGCTGCCGCGCCTCCTCCGGCGCGGTCGGCGACCCGAGTCCCGCGGCGGTGACGACGGGAACGCTCGACGCGGCCCGTTCGGCCCTCGAGTTCACCGGCCGCGAGGGGGCGGCCATGCACCGGGCCAGAGCCGATGGTGAGCGGCTGCTGGCGGTGACGTTCACCGCGCCCGGCGGCCCGACGGCACTGGTGGCCCGCTGGCGGAGCGGGCCGCCGTCAGCCGATGCCACAGCGCTGCTCGAGGACGCGGCCCATTCACTTCGGCTGGCCCTCGAACGCGAGGAGGCATGGTTCGCCCACCAGGAGGCCATGGCCCTGCGCCGATCCCAGGAGCTGCAGCGCGGCTTCCTGTCCCGGCTGAGCCATGAGCTTCGCACGCCGCTCACGGCGATCAGGGGGTACGCCTCCAGCCTGCTCCAGCCGGACGTGACCTGGGACGGCGAATCGCAGCAGCGGTTCATCGTCCGGATCGCGGCCGAGTCGGCGCGGCTGGGACGCCTCGTCGACGACCTGCTGGACTTCTCCGCGATCGAGTCGGGGATCCTCCGCCTGCAGCGCGACTGGTGTGACATCCCGCTCGTGCTCGACGCGGCCATCGCATGCCTGCCTCCAGCGCGTGCGCCGATGGTGGAGGTGGAATGCGATGCCGGCCTGCCGGTCGTCTGGGCCGACCACGACCGCATGGAACAGGTCTTCGTCAACTTGCTGGCCAACGCGCTCGGCCACAACCCGCCCGGCACCAGGGTGCGGATCAGCGCGAGCATGGACGGCGCGGGCGTGGACGGGCCGGCCGGGGTCACGGTGAGCGTCACCGATGATGGTGCCGGGATACCCGCGGACGTCGCGGCCGCGCCTTTCGAGCCGATGCGGCGGCGGCGCACGCCGAGCGCGGGCGCAGGCGCCGGGCTCGGGCTGTCAATAGCCAGGGGCATCGTGGTGGCTCACGGTGGCCGTATCGGGCTGGAGCAGCCGGCCCGGGGCACGTGCTTCCTTATTCACCTGCCGGTGGAGATGCCGGCCACCCCCGCGGTTCCCGCTCCCCCCGCTCCCCGGGGCAGCGCTGCCGCGCGGCCGACCACGGGGGCCATCACCGGTGCTTGATCAGGCCGTGAACACCCGGGCGCTGGTGGTCGAGGACGACCCGAACATCGTCGACCTGATCAGGTCGAACCTGGCCGTGCGCGGATTCGACACCGTCGTTTCCACTGATGGCCTGCGCGCCCTCAACCTCCTGGAGACCGAGGACCCGGACATCGTCCTGCTCGACCTGATGCTGCCCGAGGTCGACGGTTTTGAGTTGTGCCGCCTGATCCGCGAGCGCTCATCGGTGGCCATCATCGTGGTCTCCGCGCGCGGCGGCGAGCGGGACAAGGTGACCGCGCTGAACATGGGCGCGGACGACTACATGACAAAGCCGTTCAGCATCGAGGAAATGCTGGCCCGGATCACGGCCACGCTGCGCCGCACCCGTCCCGCCGACACGGCCCCGGACAGCGCGCCGCCCATCATCACCATTGGCGAACTGGAGATCGATCTCGCCAGCCAGCAGGTGACCAGGGCCGGGCTGGCCGTGCACCTTACCCCGACGGAATTCGCGCTATTGCGCGAGCTCGCCACCAACCGGGGGAAGCTGCTGACCCACGCCCACCTGCTCCGGCGGGTCTGGGGCCGCGGTTATGAGACGGAGACCGAGTACGTGCGCGTTTACATCCGGCGGCTGCGGGCCAAGCTAGAGTCAGATCATGGCGCCCCGCTTATCCTGACCCAGCCCAGGGCTGGTTACCGGATCGCGGCAGAATGAGACCGGAATGAGACCGGAATGAGACGTTAACGCCCTTATCGCGACGCGGGGGCCAGATCCTAAGAGAGTTGTTTACGTTTTTTTCACATGGTTACGTGGATGTTAACGGCTCCGTTTATTCCTGTCGGCTTAGTGTTCTCCCAGATAGGTGTCTGGCGCCGCAGGCGGATCAGCGGCCTGGTGGCTCCCCCGATGGGCGTCACCCTGCTGAAGATCGCCGTCATGGCTATCGCCGGCATTCTCGTGGTCATCGTGGGCAATACCAACCGTGGCGCCGGCTTCACTGTCCTCAGCGGAGTGCCCTGGGCCGTCCTCATCGTGCTCGGCGTCCTGGTGCTTTATACCGTCCTGACCAGCCGGACCCGTTTCGGCCGCTACATTTACGCGATCGGCGGCAACGCCGAGGCGGCCCGGAGGGCCGGTGTCAACCTGATCAGGATCCGGACGCTCTGCTTCACCCTGTGCGGCCTCACGGCGGGAATCGCCGGCATCATGCTGGCGTCGCAGCTCAACTCAATGAGCACCGGCATCAACGGCGGCGAGTACGTGCTCTTCGCCGTCGCCTCGGCGGTCATCGGCGGCACCAACCTGTTCGGCGGCCGGGGCAAGATGATCCATGCCCTGCTCGGCGGGCTGGTCATCGCCGTGATCTACAACGGCCTGGGCCTCATCGGGCTGGCCGCCGGACCCACCTTCATCGTCACCGCGCTCGTGCTGCTCGCGGCGGTGACCATCGACACCCTGGCCCGCCGGCGCGGCGCTACTACCTGAGTCGCCACTAGCCGTCCCGGCCCCATCAGGGGTCGGGGCGGTCGCGGCGGGGTTTCGTTGGGTAAGGGGTGTGGTTTCAGGCGGGCCGGCGCGGGCCGTCAGGCGGGTGTGACCACGTACTGCCGCAGGCACAGATCGTAGAAGGTGACGGGCCCGCGCGGGCCCGGTACGCGGTCGACGTTGATCCCCGTTTCCGGGAACCCGCGCAGCTTGAACCCGTAGAGCAGCCGGGTGCTCACGTTCCAGAAGGCCCCGGTACCG
>DAIRVB010000116.1:2466-9767 GCA_036803065.1 Streptosporangiaceae bacterium | reverse complement strand
GCATGAGGCGCAGTACTCAATTTACGGCATGCAATGCTAAACAGATAGTAGTGGGCACGGAGGTATACTCACACCACATCGCTCACTAGAGCATCAACGGCACCACAAAGAGCCTAGAGAACTCGGTCAGTGGCTGGCGTGGGGGCTAGGCCAGCTAGGCCTGGGGCGCACTGGGCCGGTCGTGTCTGGCCCGCCAGGCCGGACGCGTGTCCGCGGGGCGGCCCGGCCCGGGCTGGGCGGTGTACGCCTCGGTGAGCGCACCGCGGAGCGCCTGTTCACCGAACCGGCCGCCCAGGCGTGCGCGGGCGGCCGTGGTCATCCGGGTGGCGGCGGCCGGCGAGTCGAGCAGGAAACCTATCGCCTCGGCCATCAGTTCGGGCCGCCGCGGCGGCACCAGCAGGCCGGTTTCGCCCGGAACCACCGCATCAGCGACGGCGTTGACGGCGGTCGCCACCACCGGCACGCCGCAGACCATGGCCTCCACGACCACGGTCGGCAGGCCCTCGTAGAGGCTGGACAGGGCGAACACGTCGAAGGCCGGAAGCAGTTCCGGCACGTCGGTGCGCTCGCCGGCCAGCACCACCGAAACCTCGGGCATCGCGGCGGCCAGGTCGGCGACGCGCCCGGCCAGCTCGCCTCCCCCGATCCACACGCCAATCACGCCCGGGCGGCCGAGCCGGCGGAGCGCCGCGAGGAAGTCCTCGGGTGCCTTCTGATAGGTCAGCCGTCCCACCGTGCCGACCACCGTGGCGTCGGCGGCCAGGCCCAGGGCGAGCCTGGCCCGGCGGCGGGCCAGGGGTGCCGCCACGGGGATCCCCGCGACCGGGAACCCGGACCAGGCTTCGTCCGCCCCGGCCACGACCACACCGATCGTGCGTATCCTTTCCGGCGCGATCAGCTCACGCCGGACCGCCTCCACGGCCACGCCGGTGCCGACGCACAGCGCCAGGTCGGTAATCCGGCCGAGCCGGCGTTCGATGGCCACGTACGCACGGCGCCGCGGTGCCCGCTGAAACTCGTGGAACGGGAAACCGTGATAGGTGTGCACGATCCTCGGTATCCCAGCGCGGTGCGCGGCCAGCCGCCCCAGGGTGCCGGCCTTGGCGGTGTGCGTATGCGCCACGTCGAACTGCACATCGCGGAAGATCATGCCGAGCCGCCGCAGGGCCCGGAGGTCACCCCGAGGATCGATCGGTGCCCGCAGCGAGGATTCGACCACGACCTCCAGGCCAGCCTGGGCGGCCTCGTCGAGCAGCCTGCCACCACTGCCGGTGATGATCGTCATCTGGAAGGCCGCGGAGTTCATGGCCCGGGCACCGCGCAGGGCATGCAGGCCCGCGCCGCCCTCCAGCCGGGTGATGACCGTCGCGATCCGCATTGCCTCGCGAGCCCCCCCGGGCTTGTCTCAGGCCCCCCGGGCCTATCTGGAGCGCACCGTAGTCAGCCGACGCGCTCCGGCGGTTTCAGGCCGGCGGCCCGGGCCACCCGGACAGCTTCGAGACGGGTGTGCACGTCCAGCTTGGCGAAGATGTTGCGGGTGTGCGTGCGCACGGTATCCGTGGATATGAGCAGGTCCTGGGCTATCTGACGGCCCCGCTTGCCGTCCATCATACTGCGCAGCACGTCTCGCTCCCGTGGGCTGAGCCCCTCAAGTGTGTCCTCGTGCTCCTTGGCCCGGCTGACGTCGGCACGCAGTTCGCGGACTATCTCGCCGAGCATGTCGGGCGGGAACCAGGACTTGCCCTGGCACACCCCGCGCAGCACGGTCTCGAGTTCGGCCGCGCCCTGCTCCTTGGCCACCCATGCCGCGACCCCGGCCCTGGCCGCTTCCACCGCGTGCCCGACATTGTGGTCGGAACTGAGCACCACGACGCGTGCTTCCGGCCGTGCGCCCACCAGAGCGCGAAGTACTTCCCCGACGGCCGGGCCCAGCGGCTCAACCTCGATGGTGATGACATCTGGCCGCAGGCCACGGACGATGTCGAGCAGGTTGGGGTCGGCTGTGGTGCAGCGCCCGGCCACCCACAGGTCCATGGCGGCGGACAGGCGGGAGGCCAGTGCCTCGGTGACCATCAGGTGATCATCGACCAACAGCAGCCGGACGGGGTTCATAGGTTCACTCTGCACCGTCGACATGACGGCGTCCTCATCCAGATGCATGACAACCGTCTCCCATAAATACGGTGCAAGTCGCGCCCGCACCATTCAGGTGGGCGGCGCCCGCGGAACCAGCCAGCCGCGCCACGGAGAGCGCGCGCCGTTCGGCGCCCCCGGGAAGGCCGCCACCCGCGGCCACCTGACTGCTGCCCTGGATGCTACGGGTCGGGCTCTTCCACCGGCCGTTGGACCGCGACAGCCACGCCATGGGTATCGCGTAGATGCCTATGGCCGCGTCTACCAGCCGCAGGAACGGGAAGAAGAATCCGCAGAGCAGCAGCCGGGGCCGCCGCTCGAGCAGTGCCACCACGACCGTCAGTGCGTAGTCGGGCACCGCGATGCCAAAGAACACGGTGGAAAGCGGCACATGAGTGGCCACTGCCGTGTAGACCGGCGCGAACCACGGCCAGTACTGCGCGCCGCCCACCAGCTCCGGCACGCCGAACACCAGCAGCAGCAGCGGGAGCAGCAGGAACATCAGGCTTGAGGTCACCGTCTCGAAGAGCAGCAGGCCGACCATGGCGGTGAACAGGTTCGCGCGCGGCGGGTGACGCCGTACCGTCTGCCAGAGGCCGAGCGCCCACCGCTTGGTCTGCCGGACGTAGTCATGAAGATTGTCCGGGTCCTGGGTGACGGCGACGGCCGAGAGCGTGAAGCCGACCTTGCCCAGCCGCTTCTGGTACACCTCGAAAGTCATGTTGAAGTCTTCGATCGCCAGGCCGGGCGGGTTCATGTCGATGCGGGGCAGCACCTCGGAGCGGTAGATGCTGGCGAAGCCCGGGACGATGGGCGTCGCGTTGAAGCGCCGCGTCGTCTGGCCGTACTTCAGCACCCGCTGGCCGATGGCGTAGATCCGCTGGCGGTGACTCACCAGCAGGTTCCCGACCGGCGACAGCTTGCGGTCTGTGTCGGTCTTGACGCAGCCCGCCACCGCGACCACGTCAGGAGTATCGAATATCGGCAGTGCCGCGTCGAAGTAGCCGGGCTGCACCCGGGTGTCCGCGTCCAGCAGCATGACCGCGCGGAAACGGTCGAGCAGCCCGAAGCGCTGGATCGCCTCCTGCAGCGCGCCCGCCTTGCCGAGGTTCTCCTTCGTCTCGATCACGTTCGCGCCGGTCCGCCTGGCGACCTCTACCGTGCGGTCAGTTGAGCCGTCGGAGACCACATGGACGCTGGCCAGCGGCACCAGTTCCATGATGGCGGCCAGGGTCTGGTCGATGACCAGTTCCTCATTGTGCGCCGCGATGAGGACCGCGACATCCCGCACGGTCATCGTCTCCGGCTCGCCCGCCGCCGCGCCGGTACCACCCATCCTGACCAGGTTCCCGTTGTCGGCGGGCAAGCGGGCCGTTGGCAGAGCCGGCCACACCCGTGAGGCGGCGGCATGGGCCACGGCCGGGGCGGGCCGGGCCAGGGCCGCGGGGAGCGGGGACAGCCCCCAGGCGCCTGGTCCCCGGGTCTGTGCCATGGCGGATCCGGCCGGCGTAGCGGACCCGGCCGCCGCCAGCGCCAGGGCATCCGGCTCCGCCGGTCCGGCCACGGATGCCGCAGCGGCGGCGCGCCGGATGGCCCGAGCGCCGCGCACCTTCCGGATGAGAGCGGCCATATGGCGGCACAGGCTGATGAAGCCCCAGATAGCGAAGTTGGCGCCAAAGATCAGGATGGCCAGCACCCACCAGGGCATCATGAGGACGCCTCCGAGGTGGTGCCGGCGTGCGGCGCCACTGCCGACCGGACATCGTGCAGCGCGCTCCATGTCCCGGTGTCCTCGCCGCCGTACATCCACAGGTACACGCCAGCGATGCCGGCCCCCTGGGCCAGGGCGAACTTCGCCTTGGAGCTCTCCGCGTTCTCGAACCACACGGTATGCGCGGCGCCCGAGCTGTCGGCGTAGCGGAACCACGGCGCCTGGGCATCGGCGTCGTAGCGCACCGTGGCGTGGTAGCGCGTGGCCAGCCGGGTCGCCTGCAGCCAGCTCAGCCCGGTCCCATGGCCGTCGGACCAGTCGTATCCGTAGAGCGGCACGCCGAGGACGACCTTGGCCGCGGGTATCTGGGTCTTGGCGTAACCGAGCACGGCGCTGACCCAGCTGACCGGGGCGACCGGGCCGGGTGCCGAGGCTGGCCAGTGGTGGTCGTAGGCCATCAGGCGCACCTGGTCGGCGACGCGGCCGATCGCCGCATAATCCTGCGCGACGTTGCGGGGGGCGTACCCGGCGTCCGTGGTCTTGGCCAGCAGCGCCACTGACAGGATCTTGCCCCTGGCCTGCAGCGCCGTGGCCAGACGGGTCACGAACAGGGTGAACGCCTGCCGGTCGGTCGCGAGCAGGTCCTCGTAGTCGACATCGATCCCCGTGTAGTCGCGGGAGACCACGAGCGCGACGATGGCCGCCACCAGCTCTGCCATCAGCGCGGGGCTGTGCAGCACGCGGGCCGCGGGCTGGTAGGACCAGGCGCCGTCGGTGACGTTCGCGATGGTGGGCACGATGCGCAGGCCCTTCGCGCGCAGCCGGCTCAGGTCATCGGCCATGGCGGCGGACCGGCTCCGGTCGTACTGGGTGTTGATCTGGCCGTCATTGGCCAGCCCGTACATCCACGGCGACGCTTCGCCGAAGTCGGTCCGGTTCGCCAGCACCACGGAGGTGCTGTAGCCGATGTTCCAGAAGGGCATCGACGACACGGCGAGCGGGTCGCGGCCGGACTGATGGTTGCCCGGTGGGCCCGCCGTGGAGCCGGCCCCGGTGGCCGGCCCGGGCGGCGGGATGTCACGCCGCCAGTTGATTACGATGCTGACACCGCAGCGACCGGGCGCTGCGCGGCCTGGTCCTGGATGACGTCACCGATGATGGTGTCGAGGGTGCGGACGGGCCGGAAGCCGGTCAGTGACCGGGCAAAGGTGCAGTCCGGGACGCGGCGCTGCATGTCTTCGTAGCCGGAGCCGTACGCGTCCAGGTAGGAGCTGCGGGTAATGCGTGACGGTGAACCGGTCGCAGCGATGACCTTCTGGGCGAGGGTCTCGATATTGACTTGCTCGGTCGAGCCGAGGTTGACGGCCTGGCCGTAGGCCGCGGGGGTCTGGGCCAGCTTGGTGAGCGCCGGGATGACGTCGTGGACGTGGCAGAAACAGCGGATCTGCTTGCCGGTGCCGTACACGGTCAGGGGTTCGCCGCTGAGTGCCTGGCGGGTGAACCGGGGGATGACCATGCCGTAGTGGCCGGTCTGGCGCGGGCCGACGGTGTTGAAGAGGCGGACAATGACGGCCCGGAGGCCCTTTTCGCGCGCTGTCGCCTCGATGAGGCTCTCGTCGATGGCCTTCGCCTCGGCGTAGCTCCACCGTGACTTGAGGGGCGAGCCGAGGATGCGGTCGTCGTCCTCGCGCAGCCCGATTTTGGTGTTCTTGCCGTATATCTCGCTGGTGGACGCGGCGACCAGGACAGCGTCACTGCCGAGGGCGGCCTGCACGACGTTCTCGGTGCCGTGGATGTTGGTCCGCATGCTGGCCAGCGTGCTGTCGCGGATCACGAAAGCCCCGACCGCGGCGGCGAGGTGGAACACCACGTCGGCACCGGCCGTCAGCTCATTGACCAGGCCGGCGTCCAGGATGTTGCCCTCGGTGAACCGGAAAGAGGGGTGGTCGATGACGGCGGCGAGGTTGCTGCGGCGGCCAGTGGACAGGTCATCCAGGCCGGTGACCTGATGACCGTCGGCCAGCAGGGCTTCCACCAGGTGGCCGCCGATGAATCCGGCCGCGCCGGTCACGAAATACCTCATCGCTGTGCTCCCGTCATCCGCACGGGCTGCCCCGCGATCGTCGGTTCGGCCGCAGCCGGCACCGCGGCAGGCGCCACAGGTGCTGCTGGCGCGTCGACCTTGGTTGTAGTGCGGCGGGCGAGGCGGGCCGCGCGGCGGCGCGGGCCGCGGGCGGCCGCGAGCTGCTCGTACATGGTGTCGATGCGGTCGGTGACCGCGACGATGCCGTACTCCCGCTCCACCGCCGGCTCGGGGACCCGCGGCTGGGCGCCCACCGCCACCTCCGCTTCCAGGGCGGCGCGGATCCCGGCCACATCAGAGGGGACCTGGGTGGCGCGGGCCACCTGCAGCCCTTCCAGCGCCGGGCACGTCGTGTAGGCCACGGGCAGACCGTTGGCCAGGGCCTCAAGCACCGACAGCCCGAACGTCTCCTGGGCCGAGGACGCCACGAACAAGTCGAACGCGGACAGCACTCCCGCCACGTCATGACGTTCCCCGGCGAACACCACCTGGTCCGTCACCCCATGCTCGGCGGCGGCCTGCTTCAGGCGTTCCCCTTCGTCGCCCTTGCCCACGATCACCAGCCGCACCCCGCCGGCCTTCAGCAGCGGTGCCGCCGCGGCGATCACCAGAGCGAACTGCTTGTTGGGATCCAGGCGGCCGAGGACCCCGATCACGTACTCGCCCGGGCAGACGCCGAACTCGGCCCGCACCCGCTCACGCGCCGCGCCGTCGAAGGCCACCCGGTTCAGGTCCACCCCGTTCGGGATCACTGTCACCTTCGCCGCGGGCACCCCCCAGCCGGTCATCCGCTGCCGGACCGTCTCCGAGACCGCCACGGTCATCTGCGAGAACCAGCCCGTAGCGAGGTACAGCGCACGGACCCCCGCTGTCATGGGCCGTCGTTCCAGGTGCGTCTCGCCGATCGAGTGCTCGGTGGACACGACCACCGGCGTCCCCGCCAGCCATGCCGCCGGCCGCCCATAGATCTGCGACCGGTACAGGTGCGCATGCACCACGTCGTAGCCACCGTCACGGATCAGTCCCCGCAACCGCCACAGCACCGCGAGCTGCGTATTGCGCGACATCCCGACGTCGCGTACCAGAACCCCGTCCGAGCCGATCATCTCGGCCACCGGCCCCGGGTTGTACAGCGTCACCACGTCGGCTTCGTGCCGGGAATGCTGCAGCACCGACCGCAGCTGCAACTCGGCCCCGCCAACACCCAGGCCAGTGATCAGATGCAAAACCTTCATCGTGAACCTCCGTGTGACGTGCGAGAGAAAACGGGCTCCGAGCCAGTGGCGATGAGCTCCGAGCGAGCGACAGTGAGTTCCTGGGGGGAGCGCTCGGCGGCCGGCCACGCGGGAGCGTTACCGGAAGAGCCGGGGGCAT
>DAIRVB010000116.1:0-2366 GCA_036803065.1 Streptosporangiaceae bacterium | reverse complement strand
TGGCCACGGTGCTGGCCACGGTGCGGGCCAGGATCGTCAGGTCAAGCCAGAAGGACCAGTTCTCGATGTAGTGGTTGTCGAGCCGGACCCGGTCGTGGATCGAGGTGTCCCCGTTCAGCCCGTGGACCTGGGCCCACCCGGTCAGTCCCGCGGGCATCCGGTTCCGGCCGTGGTATCCGGGCACTTCCAGCCCGAACTGCCGGGCAAAGTAGGGCCGCTCGGGGCGGGGGCCGACCAGGGACATTTCCCCCCGCAGCACGTTGACGAGCTGCGGCAGCTCATCCAGGTGCGTGCTGCGCAGGAATCTGCCCAGCGAGGTGCAGTGCTGGTCCGGCGCGGCCCAGCTGGTGTCCGGGTCCCAGATCGCGTCCTGGTCGCTGTGCGGCGCGAGGGTGCGCAGCTTGGTGATCTCGGCGAGCCTGCCGGAGCCGACGACGCGGACCTGGCGGAACAGCGCCGGCCGGCGCAGCTGCAGCCGGATTGCCGCCGCCAGCACCAGCAGCAGCGGTGCGGCCAGGATGAGCAGCACGGCGGCGCCGGCGATGTCGAATGCCCGCTTGGCGAACGCGCCGGTGGTGCTCATCGGGACGCCGCCACGGACCCGGTGGTCCGCCGCCTAGCGGTGGCCGCCAGCCGCCGTCCGACAGTTCCGGCCGCGTGATCCGTGCCGTAGACGAACCGCATGACCGGCCCGAAGGTCGGCGCCACGGCCGGGCCGACGACGTAGAGCCCGGGAACCGAGGACTCGTAATCCCGGCCCACCGCCGGGGTGTTGGCCACGGTCAGCAGCTGGGATGCCAGCTGCGGGTCGAGGAAGGCCATCCGGCGGACGTCGGCCCGGTAGCCGGTAGCGGCGATGATGTGATCAGCGGCCAGGTCGCTGTGCGTCCCGGCGCTGGTGACCAGCCCCAGCCTGGGGCCGTCCGGCCCGGCGATGGCCCGGTCGATGGCCTGGTCGGTCAGTACCGGGAACTGCCCTTCGACACGTTCGCGCAGCCAGCTTGCCCCGGCCGGGCCGAGCGCGGTCCGCGCCCGGAAAACCCGGGTGGACTCGGGCAGGTGCCGGAACAGGTTGGGCTTGCGCGAGTAGAACCAGGTGCTCCAGCCAGAACCAAGGCCGGCCTCTGGCTCCCGCATCCGTTGCAGCAGCGGGCGGTCCGGCGCGAGCGGGGCCCCGTTCCAGTTCACCGTCGGCTTCCTCGTTACGAGCTGGACGCTCGCCCCGCTCTCGTGCAGCAAGGCGGCCGACTCCAGTGCCGACTGGCCAGCGCCGACCACCACGACCTGCTGGCCGCGGAACACGGACAGGTCGGTGTGGGCGCTGCTGTGCGTGCAGACCGACTCCGGCAGCCAGCTGAGCTGGTCGGGTATGTGGGCGAAGTGCTCGACGCCAATGGCCAGAACCACCTGGCGCGCGCTGGCGACGTCGCCGTTGGCCAGGCTGAGCTCGAACTGGCCGTCCTTCGCGGAAACCCGGGTGACCAGGGTTTCCTCAAGACCTGAAGCGCGCTGTGCCTGGAACCACTCGCCGTAGGCGACGAACGTGTCCAGCGACACGGGCAGCCCGTAATCGGCGTAGGGCAGCCCGGCGGTCCTGCAGAACGCCTCCAGGGTGTGCGTGCCATCCGGGTCGGACAGGTTCGAGGCGAAGCCCTGCGACTTCAGGAACATGCCGCGTGGCATGTTCTCCCGCCACAGCTTCATCGGCAGGCCGAACTGGCGGAAGCGCACCCCGGCGTCGCGCAGGTGGGCCGCGACCGACAGACCGTACGGGCCTGCGCCCACGATCGCCACGTCAACGGTGCTGCTCATATCTTTTCCCCCATTGTGTGAAGTTCCGGCTCCCGTTGCTGGGCCGCCAAGCTTGCTGTGATCGACTGCGTGTTCCCCGGGCTCACGCCACGGCGTGCCGCCCGGCCGGCCCGGTAACGAGGCTGTTTGCCCGGCCCTGCGCTGGCGCCGCCGCGGCGCAGCGGCCGGCTGACCATCCGCCAGCTCATCCGCAGGCACATCAGCCCGAAGGGCCGCAGGTCGTCCCGGGCGAACCAGGCGGCTTCGTCGACTCCGCGCAGAGAAGTCAGCCAGGACTTCAGTCCAAGCTCCCCGCTGCGCCAGTAGCCGAGAGCGCCGATCGGGTCGTAGTTCTCCACCAGGAACCGGCGGCCGTCCACCATCTCGTTCTCGGCGATGGCCTGCCCGGTCAGGTCGAGATAGGCGGCGCGGATCACGTCCACGCCGGCGGAATCGGTGAAGAGCCGGAACTGCGCGCCGAGCCGCGGGTTGAAGTCGAGCAGCTTGTACTGGCCGTCCCGCCGGTCAGGACGAAGGTCAAGGTCGGTGATACCGCGGTAGGACAGCTCGGTGAG
>DAIRVB010000115.1:0-9779 GCA_036803065.1 Streptosporangiaceae bacterium | reverse complement strand
CCGGCCAGGGGTACGCACCATCTTCGTAGCATGTGCTCCTCCAGAGTTCGCGGGGGCAGAGCTCGCCGGACGGCCGGTCCGTGCCTAGGTCCGTTTTGCCCTGCTAAGGGTTGCCGCGAACGTACGATGCGTGACGGTCAACAGAAAACCATTGACCGTTAAAACTATGGCATGTAATTCACCAAGAATGGCGAGCCATTGTGTGGGCCAGCCATTACTTGCTGGGCCCTCAGGTGTGACGGCTGTCACGTTGGGCCAGGGAGGCCGCGTCGGCCGGCCCCGGCCGCCGATGGCTCAGGTCCAGCACCCGGTCACAGCGCTCCGCCACGTCCGGATCGTGGGTCGCGAGCACCAGCGAACCGCCGCGCGTGGTGATGGCCAGCATCCGGGCGAGGACCAGTTCGCGCGAGGCGCGATCCTGCTCGGCCGTGGGCTCGTCGGCAATGAGCAGATCAGGGCCGGTCACGAGGGCTCTGGCGACGGCCACCCGCTGCTGCTGCCCGCCCGATAGCTCGTCGGCGAGCTGATCGGCGTGGTCGGCCAGGCCAAGCTCAGCGAGCACAGCCGCCACCAGCGGGCCGACCCGCTCCCCCGCCACGCCGGCCGCGAAGAGCGCGACCTCGATGTTCTCGGCCGCGGTCAGCAGCGAGACCAGGCCGTGGCCCTGCAGCACCGTCGCGACACCCGCCGGGACACATCCGGGGCTGACCGCCGCGCCATCGAGCGTGACCCGCCCCGTGGTCGGCACCGCAAGCCCGGCGAGCAGGGAAAGCAGGCTCGTCTTGCCCGACCCGGAGGGGCCCACCACGGCGAGCCGCTCACCGGGTCCGACCCTCAGGTCCACGCCCTCGAAGATCACGGTGATCCGGTACTCACCAGTGATCATCAGTGGTTTCCAGCCCGGCACGGTGACCTGCTGTCCGACGTGCCAGTGATTGATGAGAGCCAGCGAGCTGCTCACCGTCAGCTGCTGCGCGCCTTCCGGGCACCGGCCAGCGATGAACTTCAGGTGGGCGCAGAAACCGGAACGCCATATCAGCGGCACCGTCTCGTCATTGGTGACCACCGACGCCTCTAGCGCATCAACGGGCGGCGCGAAGACCCGCCTCTCCTCCGCGCCGCTTCCGAGATAGTTTTCGAGCTGCGCCTGGACCGTCCCGTCCACCGTCCCGATCGTGCTGGCGACCGGGCCGGACTGGGTGACCTCGAATCCCTACCCGAGCGTGTCCACGCCGTGGACGCCATCTTGCAGGATCGACGACTGCGCCGCCGCGTAGTACGTCGGGCCGATCGTGACGGCGGCGACCGCCACGACGGCGACCAGAAAAATGCTCAACGAGGCTCCGGCGCGGTGCACCAGGCCCCGGAAGGCGACCACGAGCCCGTTCACACCATGCACAGTCGGATGCTAGTCCAGCCCTGCGGCGGATCCGCGACGGACCTAGAGGGCCTGCTTGCGCTGCAGGTAGTTGAAGGCGGCCCAGCCGACCGGGACCGGCAGCCAGAAGGTGAGCGTCCGGAAGAGCAGTACCGCGCCGACCGCTGTGGCTCCCGGCAGCCCGGTAGCGGTGAGCCCGGCGGACAGGGCGGCCTCCACCGCGCCCAGGCCGCCGGGCGTGGGGACCGCCGACCCCAGGGCGCTTCCGGTCAGGTACACCACGGCGGCACTGGTGATCGCGATGGACCCGCCGAGGGCCATGACGCAGGTCGTGAGGCAGAGGATGTAGCTGGCCGTGAGCAGGAGACCGCCGCCGATCCCCTCCGCCAGCTTGCGCGGCTGCTGGATGACCTGGACCAGGCGGGGCAGCACCTGCCCCAAGGCAGGCGCGAGCCGGGCCCGCAGCAGCCGCCGGCCGGCCGGGATCGCCACGACCAGCAGCACCACGGCGACGAGCCCCGCTATCACGAAGTACGCCCAGCTGGGCGGGCTGAGGGCATGAGTCCGCGCGCCAGTGATCGCCACGAAGACCACGAGCAGCATCAGGTGCAGGACGAAGGCCACCACCTGAGACAAGCCAACGCTCGCCGCCGCGACCGCGGGCGGAACCTTGCTGCGCTGGAGGAAGCGGATGTTGAGTGCGGCACCACCGACGGCCGCCGGCGTCACGAGCGTGACAAAAGACCCGGCGAGCTGGGCGAGGACGGTGCGACCGAAGTGCAGCCGCTTCGGGACGAACCCGGACAGCGACAACGCCGCCGCCAGGTAGGTGAGCGCTGACAGCCCAAACGCGACCACCATCCAGCGCACATCGGCGGACCGCAGGGTTTTCGCCAGGTCGACCCGCGCGAACTGGCCGATGACCACGTAGACCGCCACGATCGTGGCGACCAGCGTCACCACGGTCCGCGGCCGGATCCGCTCCAGCTGCACGGCCTCGGCCGGAGCCGGGGACGCGGTCCCGTCCGTCGGGGCGGCGGCGAGGATCCGCTTCCTGAGCTCGGGCAGGATGTCCCGGTGGTGGCGCAGCGACGCCCGCGTGGAGCGGTGCAGCGCGACCGGCTGCAGGAGCGGCACCAGCGCGACGAGTTCGCTCGCGCCAACCTTGCGCAGCGCCAGGTCCGCGGCCCGGCCGGGCCCGACGAGGGTCGCGGTCTCGGCCAGGAGCTGGCCCAGGTCCAGCCGAAGCTGGAGGTCGCTGGCGGCCACATCACCGTTGTCCGGCTCGAGCAGCTCCACGTGGCCGTCGGCGGCGACCAGGATCCTGTCCGCGGTAAGCGCCCGGTGGGTGACCCGGTGCGAGTGCAGCTGCAGCACCACGTCCCACACCAGGCCCAGCTGTGCATCGGTGAGCGTGCCCGCCAGCTCGGCCAGGGTTGTCCCGGCGTCATGCTCGGTGACGAGCGCAACGGCTTCCGGGCCGACCCGGACGAGCGCACGCAGGCGCGGCGTCGGCACTCCGGCGCCTGCCACCGCGTAGGCCATGAGCGCCTTGCGCTCCACTGCCCTGTCCATAGACAGCGGCGCCCGGCGGGAGACCTGGTTGCGCACCCGCACGAAGCGGTACAGCCGGTAGAGCGCGCCGGCCGCCTGCTGATCCCGGTCGAACACGCTGACGTCGAGCCGCCCGCCCCCGGCCAGTGCCGCCGCGTAGCGCCGCGACTCGACGCCAGACTCGGGGACGCGCCGCATCTCGGTCACCGGCAGGCACGCCGAGCTGAGGGCGGCGGCAATGGCCTCGGCCGTGGGCCGCTGCGACATGGAACCTGCGGCATACCGCACCGCGAGCCCGATCGCCCGGCCCAGCAGAAGCGTGATGAGCAGCGAGAGGACGGTCGTGCGGACCACCGCCAGGCTCGCGATCGCGTACACCCCGAAAGCCAGCCACAGCGCGTTGCGCCACCGAGGCCATGCGCTCAGGTCAATGATCGTGGCATAGGCCGCGAGGCCCGCCAGGTAGGCGTCGAGCGCGGCGATGTGGCTGACACCGGGACGGGACATGGTGATCGCGTCGTAAAGCTGCCTGCCGGCGTCGCTGCGGAGCAGCACGTTGGCGAAGCTGAGCACGATGACCGTGAGCACGCCGGTCAGCAGCGCTTCGCCGAGCCGCCTGGGCTGGCGGCGGAGAAGCTGCCGGATGGCCAGGGCGATCGGAAGCAGCACCAGGGCGAGCGTGGCCGCGACACCGAGCGTGGACAGGGCGGCGCCGGGCAGCCGGCGGCTCGCCCCGACGACGTCGGTTTCCACGCCGGTCGCGGTGGCCCTGGCCAGCAGGCCGACCCCGATCAGCAGGGCGATCCCGAGACCGGCGGCGGCACACCGCAGCAGGTCAACCGGCCGGCGGATGCGGCGCGCACGGTGATCTTCGACCAGGAGCTCAGGGCTGGGGAACGCCGCAGCAGCCGCGCCCGTGGCCCGCTCGCCTTCCGGCCGAGGCGTTCGCTGTGGTGACGTCACCACACGATCGTTTCACCCGGTGGCGGCGGCACAGGTGCGGACCTGGATCAGCGCCTCGTCCGGCCTGGGCTGAGCCGGACCAGCCGCCACCAGGCGACGAGGCTGAACAGCACCGCAAGCAGGATCTGCAGCCCCATGTCCATCAGCCAGGTACTCGGCTTGTGGTCCCACAGCGGGCTGCGCGTGACGATGCCGGGGGCGGAGATCACGTTGAGATTGACGGTGGACGCGGTCGCGGCGAAGCCCCAGCGGGCAGGTGTCAGCCAGGAGAGCTGGTTCAGCCCCACCGAGAGCGCCAGCAGCCCGCCGGACAGGATGACTTGCGCCATCGAGAGCAGCACCAGGATCGGCATCGTCTTCTCTGAGGTGTTGACGATCGCCGACACCAGCAGCCCCAGCGCCATGCAGGCGATGGCGAGGACGACAATGGCCAGCAGCAGCTCGGGCAATGCCGGCAGCAATGACCCATGGGCCGGGAGTGGCTTGCCGACGACGCCGAGCGCAACGAGCACGGCTGCCTGCACACCGGTGATGAGCCCGAGCACCAGGAGCTTGGAGAGCAGGTAGGCGCCGGCCGACAGGCCGGCGGCCCGTTCCCGGCTGTAGATGGGACGCTCCTTGACCAGTTCCCGCACGGAGTTGGCGGCACCGGTGAAGCAGGCGCAGATGACCAGGACCAGCAGCGTCTGCTGGGCGGATTTGTTGTTGAGGCCGGCCAGCCCCCCCGACCCCGCGAACTGCCTGATCAATGCCCCCAGGAGGATGGGCAGCACGGCCAGCACGATCAGGTAGTTGCGGTCCGAGGCGATGACCGCCAGGTAACGCCGGCAGAGAGTGGACAGCTGCGCCAGGCGGCTCCGCGGCGCCGGGGGCGGCTCCGGCGCGCGGTGCGTCGACTCGGACGCCCGGCTCGTCAGCCCGCTCGCCACGTACTCCCGGTAGCAGGACGACCGCTTGAAGTCCCCCTGCCAATCGCGATCCGGCTGGGCGTCGAAGGCCTGGAACACCTCGGCCCAGCTCTGCTTCCCGAAGTAGCGGAGCCCTTCAGCGGGTGGTCCGTAGAACGCCACCTTGCCGCCTGGGACCAGCACCAGCAGGCGGTCGCAGACATCCAGGTTCGCGACACTGTGCGTGACCACGATGACCGTGCGGCCATCCTTGGCCAGGCCACTCATCATCTCCATGACGGACTTGTCCAGCCCCGGGTCCAGGCCCGAGGTGGGCTCGTCAAGGAAGAGCAGGGACGGCTTGGTAAGCAGCTCAAGCGCGACGTTGACCCGCTTCTGCTGGCCACCGGACAGCGACCCGGCCCTGGTGTTCGCGTGCGCCTTGAGCCCCAGTTCGTCGATGACCTCATCCACCCGGCGGTGGCGCTCCTCCCGTGAGGTGTCACCGGGAAACCTCAATTCAGCCGCATAACGGAGCGCGCGGCGGGCTGACAGCTGACTGTGCAGGATGTCTTGCTGGGGAACCAGGCCGATCCGGTGCCGCAACTCGGCGTAGTGCGTGTACAGGTCGCGTTCGTCGTACAGGACCGCGCCCTCGGTAGCGGGCCGCATCCCGGTCAGCGCCCCGAGCAGCGTTGTCTTCCCCGCTCCGCTGGGGCCGATAACCGCCACCAGGTTGCGCTCGCCGATCGGGAAGCTCACATGGTCGAGCAGTACCTTGCCGCCCGAGATCCGCACGGTCAGATCCTGCGCGACGAGCGAGACATTGCCTTCGTCGATGTATTCCCGCAGTTCGTCGCCGACGAGGCGGAACGTCGCCCGTCCGATGCTGAGGATGTCTGCTTCCGTCACGGTCGCCGTGGATATGGGTTCCCCGTTGACGAACGTTCCGTTGTGGCTGCCAAGGTCGACGATCTCGTACCGGCCGCCACCCGAGTTCCGCAGCTCGGCATGGTGCCGGGAGACGCTGAGGTCCGGCACGACGAGATCGTTGTCGGGCCCGCGCCCGATGCGCAGCACCTTGACCGGCGCGCGCACTACCGATGTGGGCCGGCGGTCGACGCTCATCCCCGAATCACGGACAACAGTGCCGCCCGGCCCAGGGCCGCGGGGCCGGGAGACCGAGCAGAACATGACCGGTCCGTCAGCCGGATCGCCGAGACGCAGAACGCAATCCTCGCTGATCTCGATCCGCCTGACCCTGCGGGATCCCATGAAGGTCCCGTTGGTGCTGCTGGAGTCCTCGAGAACCCACGCATCCCGGTCCAACTGCAGGACCGCGTGGTGCCAAGACACCCGTGAATCGTCAACGACGATGTCCGCCTGCGGATCGCGGCCGACGCGGTACGACGAGCCAGCGTGCAGCTGTTGATCGGATCCCTGCGTCTTTACCATGAGCACCGGGGCAGCGTGCTGCGAGACGGAGCGCTCGGTCATCTGATAAGTGTAGGGCCATTCAAGCCAACGCAACCTGAACCATCTACGCCTCTGGCCTGCGGGCCCGGAAGCTGACGGTCGTGCCGCGGGCATGTGGATCACCCCGGTGAGCCTGGGCTGATTCACCCGGCTGCGACGGCTTTCCCAGCAGCACGGTCCGGCGGATGCTGTCGCGAGGAGCGCCAGCGGCACCGGAGCGGGGCGGCCGAGCGCTGGAGGCGCGGTGAGCGACGAGACCCCGTGGGTCGCCAATGAATTCGCCATTGGCTCTCGAGTCGCGGGTTACCGCCTCGACGAGCAGATCGGCCGGGGCGGAATGGCGGTCGTCTACCGCGCTCACGACCCGCGGCTGGACCGGCGCGTCGCGCTGAAGGTCCTGGCCCCCGAGCTCGCCCGTGACGAGGGCTTCCGGCGGCGCTTCATCCGGGAATCCAGGGCCGCGGCGGCGGTCGACCATCCGCACATCATCCCGGTCTTCGAGGCCGGCGAGTCGGGCGGCGTGCTGTTCATCGCGATGCGCTACGTCGAGGGCGGCGACGTGGGGACCCTGATCAACCGGGCCGAACCGCTGCCGGTGGCGCGCGTGGTGCACATCATCACTCAGGTGGCGTCGGCGCTGGACGCCGCCCATGCCCGCGGTTTGGTCCACCGCGACGTCAAGCCGGGCAACATCCTGCTCGACTCCAGCGCCGCCGCTGACCACGTGTACCTGTCCGACTTCGGGCTCAGCAAGCAGGCGCTGTCGTCCAGCCACCTGACGGCGACCGGTCAGTTCCTCGGCACCCTGGACTATGTGGCGCCCGAGCAGATTGAGAGTCATCCGGTGGACGGGCGCACCGATCTCTATGCGCTCGCCTGCGCGACGTTCGAGATGCTGTCCGGCTCGCCGCCGTTCAAGCGGGACCAGCGGCTCGCGGTGCTGTGGGCCCAGCTGTCCGAGCCGCCGCCGGCGCTCACCGCCCGCCGCGGCGACCTGCCCCCAGCGGTGGACCAGGTGCTCGCGAAGGCGCTGGCCAAGTCACCGGACGACAGGTACCAGACGTGCCTCGACTTCGCCGCCGCGCTGCGCGGCGCGTGCGGGCTCGGGACTGGCGACGCGACCGACACCGGGCTCGGGACTCGCGACGCGACCGGCGAGGAGCGCACCGCGCCGTTCCGGGGACCGGCCACGGAAGCGCCGGGCCATGGCGACACCGGCCCAGCCACCCCGGTGCCAGGCCCGGGCCAGACCGCGGCTGGCCGCTCTGGGATGCGGGCGGCCAGCCAGGCGGAACCAGCGGCCGCCGAAGCGGACCCGCCCCGGCCGGCCACCGAAGCGGTCCGCTCGGCAAGACGCCCGCGGGAGGTGCTCCGTCCCGGTACGGCGCCCGGAGCAGGATCAGGCTCCGCACGAGCTGGCACCGCAGGAGGAGGCACCGTAGGGGCAGGCCGGCCAGGGTGGAGTGCTTCGGCCAGCCCGCCCGCGCACGGGGGCGATCGGCCTGCGCAGCCCGCGCGGCCCTGGTGGCGGTCTCCGGTGGCCCTGGTGGCCGACTGCGTGGTGGTGCTCGGCCTGGTGGGTGGCACCTATGTGCTCACGCGCGGCGGCGGCGGCGGTAAAGCCAGCAGCAGCAGGACGGTGGCACTGTCTCCGCCGGGCTGCCTCGTGTCGAGCGCGTCGGCACTCCCGCTGCCCAAGATCCGCACCACACTGCTCCGGGTCCCCGGCCAGCCGTGGGCGGTGGTGACCGCGAAAGGCAGTTGGTCGTTCCTCACGCTCACCAGCGGATCGCGAAGCTCCATTGCGGTCATCCGGAACGGCACGGGACTTGCTCCCGCACTCGTCCGGACCATCGCCGTGGCCGGGACCCCCCGGGGCGCGACGCTCACCCCGGACGGGCACTACCTGCTCGCCGCGGATGGCAGCGGAGCGGTGGTCATCGACGTTGCCCAGGCCGAGCAGGGCGGCCCGAACCCCGTGTCAGGCTCGCTCACCAGCCCCGGCGGCTCCGGCGGAGACCAGGTGCGGGTTACGCCCGACGGCCGTTTCGCGTTCGTCACCATGCAGAGCAGCAACGCGGTGGCGGTATTCAACCTGCAGGCGGCGATCGCCAGCGGGTTCAGCTCCTCCCACTTCGTGGGGACAGTCCCGCTGGGGCTGGGTCCGGTGGGCATGTCGGTGTCGCCCGACGGCCGCTGGCTCTACGCGACCACCTCGAACCGAAGCAAGAACTCCGAGCAGGGCGGCCTGAGCGTCATCGACGTGAGCCGGGCCGAGACGAATCCGGCTTCCGCGCTCAAGGCCACGGTGTCGGCCGGCTGTGTCCCGATCCGCGTCATTACCACCGGCGCTGGCAAGTACGTCTGGGTCACTGCCCGGGACAGCAACACGCTCCTCGCCTTCTCCGCCGCCAAGCTGCTCAGCGACCCCCGGCACGCCCTCATCGCCCGGGCCAGGGTCGGCCAGGGACCGATCGGGCTGACCACGACCAATCACGGCGACCGGATCATCGTCGCCGACTCCAACCTGTACACGCGGAAGGGCGCCACCGCGAACCTGGTCGTGGTCAACTCCGCGGACGTGCTGGCCGGAAAGGCCGCCCTGCTCGGGGTGATACCGGCCGGCCTGCTGCCACGCCAATTCGCGATGGAGCCAGATAGCACGACCCTGCTGGTCACCGACAGTACGTCGCAGCAACTACAGGCCGTGGATGTCACGAACCTTCCGTGACCGGCCAGCCCACTGCGGGAATTGTCGTAGCATCTGGCCCATGAAGACGATCGGGCAGGTCGCTTCGGCTGCTCCCGTACCCGGCCTGGCGGCAGCGCGGTGAGCGATTACCCTACCGCCCGCCTGCCGGTCCAGCAGGGTTCGCGCCCCCGCCGCAGGCGCCGCCGATGGCCGGTCGTCCTCGGCGTCGTGCTGGTGATCGTGCTCGGCCTGCTGGTGGTCGCCGACCGCGCCGCGGCCGCCTATGCCGATAACCGCGCCGCCACCGAGATGCAGGCCCAGGGCTTCAGCAGCAAGCCGCACGTGACCATTGAGGGTTTCCCGTTCCTGACCCAAGTGGCCAGCCGGGACTTCCATGACGTCCAGATCACCGCCACCGGGGAGAAGGCTGGCCCGGTCCAGATCGACCACATCGACGCCACCTTGACCGACGTCCGGCCGAACTCCAGCTATTCCGGGGCCACGGTCGCCCAGCTGTCCGGTACCGGGCTTATTACGTTCGCGAGCCTGGCCGGCGCGTCCAGCGCGCCAGGCCTGAAGATCTCCGCCGTGAGCAACGACGAAGTGAAGATCGCTGTCGACCTGGGAATCGTCTCGGGGAGCGCGACGGCGCGGGTCACCAAGGTCGGCCCCAACAAGATCAATGTCAAGGTGGTCTCGGCCGACGGCCTGCCCGTGTCAGCGCTCGGCAGCCTGGCTGACACGACGATTACCATCCCGGCGCTGCCCATGGGAATGATGCTGCAGAGCGTCAGCGTCTCGGCCCAGGGCGTGCTTATCCACATCACCG
>DAIRVB010000114.1:6870-9827 GCA_036803065.1 Streptosporangiaceae bacterium | reverse complement strand
GAACCGCATCACAAATGGACCAGCATCCGCGTGTTGCCTAGGGTGTTTGGCTTCACCCGGCCGAGGTCGAGAAACTCTGCGACACCCTCGTCATACGAGCGGAGCAGTTCTGCGTACACCCCGGGCGAAACCGGCGTGCCGTCGATCTCCTCGAAGCCGTGCGCCGCAAAGAACCCGACCGCGAAGGTCAGCACGAAGACCCGGCGCACACCGAGGTCGCGTGCGCTCTCCAGCAAGACCTCGACCAGGCCGTGCCCGACACCGTGCCCCTGGCAGCTTGAATGCACCGCGATCGTCCGGATCTCGGCCAGGTCCTCCCACATCACATGGAGCGCCCCACAGCCAACTACCGCCTCGTCGCTGGCGCGCTCGGCAACCCAGAACTCCTGGACGTCTTCGTAGAGCGTGACGGTGGCCTTGCCCAGCAGCCTGCCTGACGCGACATTGTCGCCAACCAGGCCGGCTATCGCGCGGACATCCTGGGTGCGCGCCCGCCTGATCTCGTAGCCCATGGCTCGCACACCTTAACCGGTGCGAGCGGGCGCGGGCCGGGCCGGGGCTCCCGGGTGTCTCAATGCAGCCTGACAGGTAGGGGGGCGGCACAAGCAGGCTCGCGTACTGAGGGCATCCAGCACGTCAGGCTTGGCGCGGGAGGCTGGGCGCGCCCTGTGGAAGCGCGGCAATGAAACGTTCATAAATCGAGGACGCGAATCAGGCGGCCTTCTTCCATACACGGCGTCACCCTACAAGCACGAATTGCTGTTGGTGGCCCGCTGCCGCTTGCCTCACGCACATCACACGCCGATCACGCACTCAAGGCATCCCGGTCACGCTCACGGTTCCTCGATCGCGCGCTCAAGGCCTCCCGGTCACGCAATCGAAGCTTCCCGGTCACGTTCACGGCTTCCCGGTCACGCGCTTGCGGCTTCGGGCCTTCGCATGCATGGCGAACCAGCCAAATAGATAGCTCTGAGTGACCACGGTCGCGCGACGAACTTGTTACGGGATGCGTACATCCGCTGGCTGGCGAGCCAATCGGACGGGGAACACCCGCAAGCCATGTTAAAGATTCTTCGGTTCAGCCCACTGTGTGTCGTCTGTTCCGTTAATGTCCAACGCTGTCACCGTGTCACGCCCGCACCTAGGGCGTCCCGCACGACCCGCCGAGTCTCTGAGGCGCAGCCAGCGTCTCAGTGAGCCGGGGACCCAGAGTGTTCCCGGGGTGAATCCGCACGGAGTGGCCGGTAACGGCTGCGCCCGCGGTAGGGCTCCTCCGGCCCGAACCCGTCAGCTAACCCGGTAGGCGGTCTAGGAGAGGAGAGTACGTGGATCGCTTGCCCCCAGGCAGGCACGCAGCGAGTGAATCGCCGTGGACTCGCACCCGCAACGGCCGGCGCCGCATCTGGCAACGGATCGCCCTGCTGGCCGGAGCGGCCACGCTGGCCGGCCTTGTGCTGCCCAGCGGGGTGGGCAGCGCCACGACCAGCGATCCGCAGCCCAGCCTCACGAGCCTGGTCAACCAGGCGAAGCAGCTTTCCAATCAGATCAACACTCTGAGCGAGCAGTACGACGGGCTGCGCGTCCAGCTAAGCGAGGCGCAGGCCGAGACCAAGATCGCCAAGGCCACCTACGAGATGGATGCGAAGCGACTCGGCGAAGGTGAGCAGGCGGTCGGCGAGGTCGCCGCGCAGAGTTACATGGACGGCGGGTTCGGTACCCCGCTTCAAGTTCTGACCTCGAGTAACGCGCAAACGCTGATGAGCCGGGCGGCCATCATGCAGCAACTCCAGGCAGAGAACGGCGACAAGGTCAGCGCGCTGTCAACGGCTGAGGCAGCGGCCCGGCGCGCCCAGGAGACAGCGGCCCAGCAAGCGAAGCGAGCCGCGGCTCTGTCCGCCACCATGGCCGACAAGACCAAGGTGATCCAGGGCAAGATCAACACGCTCAACAGCGCGACGTTCCGCCAGGCGATGAACATCTTTAACCAGACCGGGCAATATCCCAATATCAACATCCCCACCACCAACACGGTGGGAGCCGAGGCGCTGCACTACGCGCTCACCAAGCGGGGCGACCCGTATGTGTGGGGAGCCGCCGGGCCGGGTGCGTTCGACTGCTCGGGCCTGGTGCTGTGGGCCTACGCGCAGGTGGGGATCAGTCTCCAGCACTACACGGGTAACCAGTACAACGAGGGCGAGCACATCTCGCGGAGCCAACTGCAGCCCGGCGACCTCGTGTTCTTCTTCCAGGACCTCGGGCACGTCGGCATGTACATCGGCAATGGCCTGATGGTCGATGCACCCACCTTCGGTCAGCCCGTCCAGGTCCAGCCCGTGTTCTGGAGTGCCTTCGCAGGAGCCGTCCGCATCGTCGCCTAGCTGTCCTTCCGCGCGACGGCCGATCTCGCGGAATGCCAGAGCGTGCGGAGGTTGTCCCAATCGGGATAGCGTTCGACCATCCGGGCGACGATGTCGGCCGTCGTGGTCTCCTCGGCGGCGATCTGGGAGAAATCCCGTAGATATTGCTGGGTTTCCCCAATGATCTTCGGATCGTTGTTGTTGTCGACTTTTTTGTGGCCGGCGACGACAAAGGTGGGGTCGAGCGCGGCAACTTTGTCCAGGTTGGTGATCCACTGTGCCCGTGCGGGTTCACCGGTCTCGGCGGTCATCATGTGCACCTGGTTGTAGGCCAGATCCCCGGTGACGACCGCGGCCAGCGACGGGACATGCAGGACGGTGGATTCCGCGGTATCGGCCTGACCGATCCGGATGACCCGCAGCTCGTTGCCTTCCAGGTCGATCGTGTCGGTCGTCAAGAGTTGCGGCAACACCTTCTCCGTGCCGGCGGGAACCTCACCGGGGAAGATCGCGTCCCAGTACCCGGCCATGCCGGGGTCAGCCGCCTGGGCGAGAACCTCAGCCGTCGCCAGGCCCGTCGCTCCCGGAAAGCGGTGGATC
>DAIRVB010000114.1:0-6770 GCA_036803065.1 Streptosporangiaceae bacterium | reverse complement strand
ATCCCGAACCAGGCCGGATCGCGGACACGCCAGCCGGCTACTCCGGCCTGACCAGCGGGAACAAGATCGTTTCCCGGACACTCTCGCCAGTCAGCATGATCAGGATGCGATCAACGCCCATGCCCATGCCGCCGGTCGGCGGCATCCCGTACTCCAGCGCCTGCAGGAAGTCCTCGTCGAGTTGCATGGCCTCAGGGTCGCCACCGGCAGCCAGCAGTGACTGCGCGGTAAGCCGCGCCCGCTCCTCGACCGGGTCGGCCAGTTCCGAGTATGCGGTGCCGATCTCGGTCCCGAACGCCACCAGATCCCAGCGCTCCGCCAGGCGCGGGTCGTCCCGGTGCGCTCGGGTCAGCGGCGATACCTCGACCGGGAAATCCCGGTAGAAGGTCGGCTCGACGGTCTGCTCCTCGACGAGCCGCTCGTACATCTCCAGCACGATCTGGCCCCGGTTCCAGGCCGGATCGGCCGGGACGCCCGCCACCGCGCACAGTGCGCGCAACTGCTCCTCGCTGGTGCCCGGCCCGATCTTCTCGCCGAGGGCCTCAGAGATCGCGCCGTGCACCGTCTTGGACGGCCACTCGCCACCGATGTCATACTCCGCGCCGTCAGCGCGCCGCACCACCACGGCGCCGAAGGCGGCCACGGCGGCATTCTGGATCAGCTCCCTGGTGAGGGTGGCCATGGTGTTGTAGTCGCCGTACGCCTCGTAGACCTCGAGCATGGTGAACTCCGGATTGTGGGTGGAATCCACACCCTCGTTCCGGAAATTGCGCCCTATCTCAAAGACTTTCTCGATACCGCCGACGAGAAGCCGCTTGAGATACAGCTCCAGCGCGATCCGCAGGTAGAGATCCAGGTCATAGGCGTTGATATGGGTTCTGAACGGGCGCGCATTGGCGCCGCCATGCACGGTCTGCAGCACCGGCGTCTCAACCTCGAGGAAGCCGCGCGCGTGCAGTTGCTCACGCAGCGAGCGCGTCACCGCGCTCCGCGCCTCCGCCATCCGGCGGGCCGCAGGATTAACGATCAGATCGACGTAACGATGGCGAACCCGTGACTCTACGTCGCTCAGGCCACGGTGCTTTTCCGGCAGCGGCCGAAGGCATTTGGCGGTGATAGCGAACCGGTCCGCGAGCACCGAGAGCTCGCCTCGGCGTGAGGCGATGACCTCGCCGTAGACCCCGATGTGGTCGCCAAGGTCCACGTCCTGCTTCCAGGCCGCCAGTGCGTCGGCGCCGGCGCGGTCCAGGGAGATCATGACCTGGATGTCCCCGGTCCCGTCACGGATCGTCGCGAAGCAGAGTTTCCCCCCGTTCCGGGACAGCATGACCCGCCCGACGACACCCACCCGATCACCAGTAGCCGCATCCGGCTCCAGCGACGGATAGCGCGCGCGCAGCTCGCTGATCGAGTCGGTCCTAGGGAAACCCACGGGGTACGGGTCCACGCCAGACGCGAGCAGACGCTCGCGCTTGGCCCGCCGTACCTTCATCTGCTCTGGCAGGTCTTCCTCCACCTGGACGAGGCTACCGGTGGGCGGCCCTCGGTCAGGCATCAATTTCGGCGCCGCCGGGTGCCGGACCATCCTGGAACTCAGGTTGGCGATCTTCTCCCCCGGCGGTGTATGTCTACCCTCGGGCCGGTACGGTCCTTTCCATGCGGATCGTGCTTGGGAAGTACGAGATGGACGACGACCCGGGTCGGGTGGACCGCGACGAGCTCTGGCAGTTTCTTTCCGAACAGGCATACTGGGGCCGTTGGCGGACTCGTGATCTGGTCGAACGGCAACTAGACACGGCCTGGCGCGTCGTCGGCGTCTACGAGACGGCCACCGGCGACATGATCGGCTTCGCCCGGGCGATCTCCGACGGCGTGGGCTTCGCCTACCTCGCGGACGTTTACGTCGTCACGGATGCCAGGGGGCAGGGACTCGGTACCGAGCTGATCCGCATGATGATCGACCGTGGCCCCGGATCTTCGTTCCGCTGGGCGCTGCACACCTCCGACGCGCACGGGCTCTATGCGCGGTTTGGTTTCGCCCAGCCCGACCGGACCTACCTGGAACGGCCCGGCACGGTGCCCACCGGCTAGGCACGGCCTTAAGCCGGCTGGTTGCGCTCGAAGGCCAGCCGCAACCCGATCAGGGTCAGCCAGGGCTCGTGTGCGTCGATGATGCTCACCTCGTCGATGACGAGCGGGGCCAGCCCGCCGGTGGCGATGACGGTCACCGAATCCGGGTCGGCCGGGGCCAGTTCCCGGATCATCCGGTTCGCGATGCCCTCGACCTGCCCGGCGAAACCGAAGATGATGCCCGACTGCAGAGCCTCGACCGTGTTCTTGCCGATCGCATGATGCGGCCGCGCCAGCTCTACCTTGAGCAACTGGGCAGCCCGCCGGGACAGCGCGTCCACCGAGATCTCGATCCCGGGAGCGAAGGCCCCCCCGACGAACTCGCCCTTCGCGCTGACCGCGTCGAAGTTCGTTGATGTCCCGAAGTCCACGATGACCGCCGGGCCGCCGTAGAGGTGAACCGCCGCGACCGCGTTCATGATGCGGTCACTGCCCACCTCCTTCGGGTTGTCCGTCCGCACCGACACGCCGGTCCGCACGCCCGGCTCCACGATCAACGCAGGAATGTCCGGGTAGTACCTGCGGCACATGTTCCGCATCTCGTGCAGAACGGATGGCACCGTGGAACACAGCGCGATTCCGCTGATATCCGGGTCCTTCGGAGAGGCACTCTGCGCGAGGAGGCCCTGCAGCACCACGACGATCTCATCGGCGGTGCGCTGCGGGTCGGTGGCGATCCGCCAGTGCTCGACCACCTGCTCGCCCTCGAACAGGCCAAGCACGGTGTTGGTGTTCCCCACATCGATCGTCAACAGCATGGCAGTCCTCGCTGGTCCGGCTGGCCGCCCAGGTCCAGGGGGGTGTTGTCGATCAACCGGGTGGCCCCGACCCTGGCCGCCACCAGGAGCAGCGCCGGACCCGAGGCATGGTCGTCGACCTGCTCGAACGTCGCCGGGTCCACCAGGGCCAGGTAGTCGGGAAGCAACGCGGGCACGGCATCGAGTACCTGGTGCGCCGCCTTCAGCACGCCGGCCGGGCCGGCCGGAGCGGCCGCCCGGCCGGCCCGCAAGGCCGCCGACAGCGAGAGCGCGGCCTCGCGGTCCACCGCGGACAGGTACCTGTTCCGGCTCGAGATCGCCAGCCCGTCCGGATCCCGCACGATCGGTACCCCAGCGATCTCGATGCCGAGCACGAAGTCCTCGGTCATCCGGCAGACCAGGGCGAGTTGCTGCGCGTCCTTCTCGCCGAATACCGCCACATCCGGGCACGCCATCTCCAGCAGCTTCAGGACCACGGTCAGCACCCCGGTGAAGAACCCGGGCCGGAAAGCTCCCTCCAGCACCTGCCCCATCGGCCCCGGGTCCACGGTGACCAGCTGCCCGGCCGGGTACATCTGAGCGCGGTCCGGGGCGAAGACCAGGTCGACGCCTTCCTCACCACAGACCGCGACATCCTCCTGCAGGGTCCGCGGATACTTGTCGAAATCCTCACCCGCCCCGAACTGCAGCGGGTTGACGAAGACAGACACCACGACGCTTCCGTTGGGTCCGGAAAGGTCTTGCCCGCGGCGGAGCAGGGCCCGGTGCCCCTCGTGCAGTGCCCCCATGGTGGGGACCAGTACCACCGGGGAGCCGAGACCGCGGCGGGCGGCGGCCAGGCCGACCCTGGTCCTGGCGAGCACGGGAATCACCGCGGCGCGCCCCCGAGGACGTCGAGCAGGCGCTGCGCGTCCGGCGCGGCGAGCATCCCGGCGGCCAGCGCGCGGTCGGCGGTGAGCCTGGCCAGCGCGACGTACGCACGAAGTGCCTCAGGTGACGCATCGCGCAGCGCCGCGATGTGACCCGCGACCGTGTCCGCGTCCCCGCGGGCGACCGGCCCGGTGAGGCCCGCGTCACCGAGCCGCAGCGCGTTGTCGAGCGCGGCGGACAGCAGCGGCGTGAGCATCCGGGCCGGGTCGGGCACTCCGGCCGCGCGCAGCAGGTCGGCGGCCTGGACCACCAGAGTGATCAGGTGGTTGGCGCCGCTGGCCAGGGCCGCGTGGTACAGGCCACGGAGAGCCTCCTCGATGAACACAGGCTCGCCGCCCATCTCGATCACCAAAGCCTCGGCCGCCGGCCGGAGCGGGTCGGGGGCGGTCACCCCGAAGCAGATCCCGGCCAGCCGGTCCAGGTCGTCGGGGCGCCCGGTGAATGTCATCACCGGGTGCAGGGCCAGCGGCAGCGCGCCGCGGCGGGTGGCCGGCTCCAGCAGCCCGATGCCATGACTGCCGCTGGCGTGCGCGAGCAGCCGTCCCTCCATCGGCGCGCCGGTCGCGGCGAGCCCGCTGACGAGGCCCGGCAGCGCGTCATCGGGGACGGTCAGCAGGACCAGGCCCGATTCCGCCAGCACCTCGCCTGGCCGCTTGATCGCCGCGTCAGGCAGCATGCGGCGGGCGCGGGCCACCGACGCGTCGGAGACCGCGGACACCGCGACCACCCGGTGCCCCGCCCGGGCCAGTGCGGCCCCGAGAACCGTGCCGACCCGGCCTGCGCCGATGACACCGATCGTGAGCCTGGCCGGGTGCGGCGGAATCGGCTGACTGGCAGGGCCAGGCATCGGGTCAGTGTCCTCTCGTTCCAGTCCTCGCAGGTACCGGACGGCACTGGCCAGCATATCCACGGCGCGTTGCCGCGTCGCCGGAGCCAGGGACCAGCGCCTGGTCGGGCCGACGATCCCGCGCCGGGACCTGCGCATCGCTCCACTAGCAGGGCTGGCGCCGGACGCGGCGAGATTAGTAAGATTTCGGCGTCCGACGCTGGTGCCGGACCGCTGCTCTGGACGGGAGCGGCAGACGGCAGCGGGCCTGCTGAGCAGGCGCCTGGTGAGCAGGCAGGGGGACGGATGACCGAGCTGATCGCCGGCACTCATGAATCTGACACCCATCAGAAGGCCCTGCGCATCAACCTCGATCCGCGCTGGTACGGGACGATCGCCGAGATCGGGGCCGGCCAGGAGGTCGTGCGCTGGTTCTTCCGGTGAGGTGCTGCAGCCGAGCGAGGTGCTGCGCAAGAACGCCATCCTGGTGGAGCGGGGCAGCTTCCGCCCGCCCACGCACGTGAACCTCGACATGCTCGAGACGGCCAGGGCCAGGTTCGCGGCCGACCCGGCCGTGGCGGGCAAGCCGGTGCTGGCGCTGACCGAGATCACGATGCGCAACCTGCTCGCCGGGGGAGCCGACGTGGACCGGCGGGACTTCCTCGCCCGCGCGGAACTGCTCGCCGCATGCGGCATGACCGTGCTGATCACCGACTACTTCGACTACTACCGCCTGGCCGCCTACCTCGGCGAGCGGACCAGCGAGCGGATTGGCATCGTGATGGGGGTGCCAAGCCTGATCGACCTGTTCGACGAGAAGAACCACGTGCAGCTTCCCGGCGGCATCCTGGAAAGCTTCGGGCGCCTGTTCAAGAACGAGCTGAAGCTCTATGTGTATCCCCTGCAGCCCTCGCCGGACGACGAGCTCACGACCGTGAACGACATCAGGGTCCGCCCCGAGCTGCAGCCGCTCTATGACTACCTGGCCGGGCGGGGCAGCTTCGTTCACCTCGACAACTACAAGCCTGAGTACCTGCCGATCTTCAGCCGCGATGTGCTCCGCCGGATAGCCGCCAACGACGACTCCTGGGAGAGCATGGTTCCCGCTGATGTCGCCGCGCTCATCAAGCGCCGCGCGTTCTTCGGCTACGGCAGGCCGAGCAGGGACTGACCGCCTCTCTCCGCTGGGCCCGCCGGATACGGCCTAGAGTCAGCGTGGTGTGGATCACCTGGCGCGCGGCCATGCAGGAAGCGCTGTACGGCAGCCGCGGCTTCTATGCCAGCGGCCAGCACCCCGCCGCGCATTACCGCACCTCCGTCCACGCGTCGCCGCGCTACGCGGCGGCCATGCTCGCCCTGCTCCGCGACGTGGACGAATCGCTTGGCCACCCAGACCGGCTTGATCTGGTGGACATCGGGGCCGGCCGGGGTGAGTTGCTGACCCAGATGCTGATCATGGCCAGGCACTTCCCAGCGCCGCCAGCGGGCCCGGCCACCCCCTCATTTACCCAACGGATCTCGCCGCACGCTGTCGAGATCACCCCGCGGCCCGAGGGACTGGACCGGCAGATCCAGTGGCACCGGTCGGTGCCGTCGCGGATCACCGGGCTCGTGATCGCCAACGAATGGCTGGACAACATCCCGCTGGACGTCGTCGAATTGGCAGGCGACGGACCCAGGCTGGTGCTCGTGCACACCGCCACCGGCGCTGAGCGGACCGGCCCGCTGGCCGGTGCGGCCGACCAGGCCTGGCAGCGCCGGTGGTGGCCGCTGCGGCATATCGGCGATCACGCCGAGATAGGCCGCCCCCGCAGCGCGGCGTGGGCCGACGTCATCGGCAGGCTGGACCGCGGCCTCGCCCTCGGCGCGGACTACGGGCACGTCCGGGCGTCCCGGCCCGCCCTGGGCACGCTGGCCGGATACCGGGACGGCCGCCAGGTACGGCCCGTCCCCGACGGATCGCGTGACATCACGGCGCACGTCGCCGTCGATGCCTGCGCGGCGTCGGGGGAGGCGGCCGCATCCGCCGCGGCCGGGACGGCCGGGGCCGCCCCGGGTGCGGCGCGGACCGTGCTGACCACGCAGCGCGAGGCGCTCCGCGCGCTCGGCCTGCGCGGCAGCAGGCC
>DAIRVB010000113.1:0-9845 GCA_036803065.1 Streptosporangiaceae bacterium | reverse complement strand
GGATCTCAGGGGCCGCCGGGATCTCAGGGGCCGCCGGGATCTCAGGGGCCGCCGGCAG
Source organism: Streptosporangiaceae bacterium (assembly GCA_036803065.1). GTDB lineage: Bacteria > Actinomycetota > Actinomycetes > Streptosporangiales > Streptosporangiaceae > JAWWPY01. The sequence goes on along the minus strand of DAIRVB010000113.1, from coordinate 9,787 downwards.
GACGAGCAGTTCCAGCAGGTGCTGGGCCTCCGCGTCCGGGTCCCTGGTCAGCCCGGTGTGCACCGGCCCGGGCTGGACCACGGTGCTCCTCGGGGCGGTGAGCCAGCGGAACCGGCGGCCGATGTCCTCCAGGCCGAGCGGCCCGGGTGGTGCGTCCGGCCCGCACACGTCCGCGGCCGCGTGCAAAGCGCGCTCGATCCCGGCCACGTCCGCGGCAGGGTCCAGGGCACGCAGCCGGCCAACGTCGAGGAATACGCGTCGATGAGATAGAGCTTTCCGTGCCACAGCAGCATGTTCGGATTGCGCCACGACCTGTCGGCGTTGCCCACCAGTGCGTCGAACCACATCACCCGGCCGGCCAGTGCCTGGTCCACCCCGCCCATGGCCGTGTCGAAGTCCAGTGCACCGGGCAGGTAGTCGACCCCTAGATTCAGCCCCGGGCTGGCGCGCAGCAGATCCTGCACCTCCTGATCCGGCTCGCCGGGGGCGAGCGCCGGATCCACCTCGACGGTCACCAGGTCCGGCACCGCTAGGCCGCAGGCACGGGCCAGCCGCGCGCTGACCACCTCGGCGATGAGCGCCTTGCGCCCCTGGCCCGCGCCGCGGAACTTCACCACATAGGTGCCCAGGTCGTCGGCCTCCATCAGCCCCGGCAGCGATCCACCTTCGCGCAGCGGCGTGACATAGCGGATCGCGACGACGTGAGGGAGCACAAAGCCGCAGCGTACGCCCTGGCGCGCTACCGGGCGGCGAGGACGATCCAGACCTGGCCGCGGGCGAACGTCATCGGCTGACCCGAGGCCGTGCTGAACGTGGTGCCGCCGTCCGCATTGGGCCGGGCCCAGTGCGCGTGCCACTCTTTGCCGTCGCGCAACACCAGCGCGGAGCCGGACCCAGTGCTCTCCGCATATGGCGGCGGCACCCCCTGTTCGAGGAACCGGGAGGTGCGCACCGTTGTGTACTGGATGACGACGGTGGCGGCGCTCAACTGGCCGTCCTCGGTGGTGCCCGCGGGCGAGCCGTCCATCCAGACCAGCCACCGCGCCTCGGGCGCCGACCACCGGAACGTGAACGAGGCGGCCGAGTAGGCGGCGGACGCGGACGCGGTGACCGTGCCGCCCGCCGGCGGCGGCCCGAACCGGAACCCGATGTTGTGGGCGGTGCTCGCCCCGCGCGCCTCAGCAACCAGTTGCCGCGTGTGCGCATAGAGATTGTGCGGCGCGAACCGGTTCGGGTCACGGTAATAGCCGCCGACGGTGCCAGCGTAGAGATCGACGATCCGGGCCTGATGGACCACCGGCACGAGTTCCGGCTGGGCACCCGAGTAGGCGAAAGCGGGCCGGCCGAACTGGCGCAGCAACTCCAGGTCGTCCTCCCGGGCGCTGCGCACCGGCCCGATGACCGGCGGGAAATGGCTCGAGAACACCGCGAAGATCCGGCTTAGGCCCCCCTCGACCGGCAGGAGGTACACGATGTCGGCACGGGTCAGGCCGGTCGGTGGCCGCGCCGCCGCGATGTTCTCGGTCTTCACGGCCAGCACCCGGCCGAGTGACTTCACCGGCTCGCCAGTGAACGGAGACCGCAACTGCTGCGCGACGTGCGGGGTTGGGCTCGGGGCAGGCGCCCGGATGGCCTTCGGCGCGGTGCTGCCGCCGCGGCCTGACACGACAATGCCGACCGCGACGAGCCCGGCAACAACAACGACCGAGACAACAACAACGACCGGATGGGCGGCCCACACCCGGGCGATGAGGCTCCTGACCTTTCCCAGTACGGCACCACTCCCGCCCGATGCGGTACTTCACGGCTCACTCGGAACTGCTGCCGCGTCTTCTCCCAGAGATATTCCGTTGCGGTCAGTGAGCACAAGTATGCCCCCCGTCCCCGCACCCACCGGGCACAGGCCCGGCCCACCGCGAGTCCAGGCCGCCACGCATCGAACTCATGTGCTACGTACGCATGGGCGGCCGTCCCTGAAGTCTTGGGGGCCGCACCCGCAACCCCGGGTTACCCAGTAGGCCAGGTATGTACCGGTTCGTTGGTATGCATGTGCTCGATATAGCGCTGCGTCATCTGCCGGAGTGCCGCGGTCCTCGACAGCCGGCCCCCCCGCTCCAGGGCATGCACCGTATCCGCCTGCCAGGTCGCACCGGTCCGGGCCGCCAGGCAGCGCTGCTCGATGATGCCCAGGCTCCGCTCCGCGTAACCCGGGTCCACTCCCCACCGGCGTAGCCCATCCCGCGCCAGCGGAAGCAGGCTGCGCAGGGTGAGTTCAGTCGCCGGGACGACGCCGAGCCCCGGCCAGTACAGGTGGGCGTCGATCCCGTGCCTGGCCGCCTCGAACAGGTTGTCCCCCGCCGCCGCGAAGGACATCCTTGTCCAGATCGGCCGTTCCGCCTCGGCGAGCGCCCCGACCAGGCCGTAATAGAAGGCCGCGTTGGCGACGACGTCCACGACCGTCGGGCCGGCCGGCAGTACCCGGTTCTCGACCCGTAGGTGCGGCTGGCCGTCCACCACCGCGTACACGGGACGGTTCCACCGGTACACGGTGCCGTTGTGCAGAGTCAGCTCGGCCAGCTCCGGGGTGCCGCCCTGTTCGAGCTGGGTCACTGGATCCTCGTCCTCACAGAGCGGCAGCAGCGCCGGGAAATAGCGGATGTTCTCCTCGAACAGGTCAAACACCGAGGTGATCCACCGCTCCCCGAACCACACCCTGGGCCGCACCCCTTGCGCCTGCAGCTCTTCCGGGCGGGTGTCGGTGGCCTGCTGGAACAGCGTGATCCTGGTCTCCCGCCACAATTCCCGGCCGAACAGGAACGGCGAATTCGCGGCCAGCGCGACCTGCACGCCCGCCACGGCCTGGGCGGCGTTCCAGTAGTTGCCGAACGCCTCCGGGCTGACCTGCAGATGACACTGGACGCTGGTGCAGGCGGCCTCCGGCATGATGTTGTCCACATGGGTGAGCAACTGCTCGGGACCCTCGATCTGGATCCGCGCGTCCTCGCCGCGAGCCGCGAAGATCTGCTCATTCAGCAGCCAGTAGCGCGGATGCGCCGACATCGACTCCTCTCGCACGTCGGACTCGCCCAGCGTTGGCAGGATGCCGATCATCGCTATCCGGCAGGCCACCTCCCGCGCCCGGCGGTCGGCGCGATCCATGCTGGCCCGGACATGACTCTCCAGCTGAGCCAGCGCATCGCCGGACAGCGGTCCCGGCGGCACGTTGATCTCCAAGTTGAACTGGCCCAGCTCGGCGGCCCAGTCTGGGTCGTCGATCGCCTTCAGCGCCTCCGTGCTCTTCATCGACGGCGACCCGGCCTCATCCACCAGGTTGAACTCGATCTCGAGACCCATCTGCTCCTGCCCGGTATCGAACCGGGACTCGCGGAGCATCCGGGCCAGCACATCTAGGCAACTGTGCATCTTCTTGCGGTAGCGACGCCTGTCCTGCTGGCTCACGGTGATCGCTGGAACATCCTTGCCCATCGGCCCTCCACGCCCTGACCATGGAAAATAGCCTCACCTTCACCCTGACATGCCAGCGGCCCGGTGACCAGATGGGATATTTGACACAATCGTCGCTTTGAGGCCGAAAGATTCTTCGGTGCCCGAGGCAACAGTTCAGGTGAAGGCACCGAGTGACGTAGCGAGCGCGGAGCGGCGCCACCGGAGGGTGACCTGAGCGGGCTGCGGCGGAGCGCATCACCTGGGCTGCTGCCACGCGATGATGGCTGGCATGGGTATCTCACCGGAGGGGCTCACGGGTTTCGTGGACCGCGCAGTGGACGGCATGACGGCCATCGTCCGGGACCTGGGTGACGATCTCGCCAACCGGCGGCCTGGCCTGCCCGGGGCGAACTCGCCCTACGGGATCCTGCGGCACAGCCTCGGCGTGATGGAGTTCTGGGGCGGGCAGGTGGTCGCGGGCCGCCAGGTCAGCCGGAACCGCGCCGCCGAGTTCAGCGCATCAGGACCGGTCGCCGACCTGATCACTGCGGCCGAGCACGCCAAACGCCAATTCAAAGCTGATGTCGCGACGGCCGAGCCGAGCGCGCCGCCCCGGCGCTCCGATCACCCGACCAAGCGGCCGGGCGATATGGAACTCCGCACCCAGGGTAATGCGTTGCTGCACGTCCTTGAGGATGTCACGCAGCACCACGGGCAGGCCGAGATCACCCGGGACCTGCTGCTCCGCGAACTGCGCGGACAGCCCTAGCGGCCGCCCGCATGGACTTCTGCGCCCTCGACGGCCGCCGCCATCCGCCGGACCGCCTCCTCCAGCAGGGCTGGAGAGGTCCCCATGTTCAGCCGGGCGAATCCGCGGCCCTCGGCACCGAAGTCGGGGCCCGGGCTGACCGCCAGCAGGCCCTTGTCCAGGAACACCGCGGCCGGATCGTCACCGAAGCCCAGGGCGCGGCAATCCAGCCAGGCCAGGAAGCTGGCCTGCGGTGGGAGGTAGCCGACCCGCGGGAGGTGCTCGCGCAACAGACGCGCGAGCAGCCAGCGGTTCTCGTCAATCTGGGCCAGCACCGCGTCCAGCCATCCCACCGCGTCCCGGTAGGCGGCGATGGACCCGAGCACGCCCAGGTGGGACGGGAGCAACGCATCCCAGCGTTCCCTCAGGAGCCCGGCCCCCCGGTCCGATCCGGCGATGGCGAGGCCGCACTTGAGGCCAGGGATGTTCCAGCCTTTCGAGGCTGACGTGAAGCTGAACGTCCGCGCGTCAATCTCGTGTCCCATGGAAAGGAATGGCACGAACCGCGCGCCGGGCAGCACCAGAGGCGCGTGGATCTCGTCCACCAGCAGGACCACACCCCGGCGCTGGCAGATGTCACCGATTACCTCAAGCTGGGCCCGCGACCAGACGCTGCCGGTGGGGTTGTGCGGGCTGCACAGTACGTACGCCGCCACGCCTGGTTCGGCCAGCGCCGCATCGAGTGCCTCCAAGTCCAGGTCATAACGGCCCTGGCCGTCTCGGGCCAGCGGCGACGTGACGATCCGGCGGCCGGCGAAGCCGAACCGGAACGAGAACGGCGGATAGACCGGGGGGTTGATGACGATGCCGGAACCGGGGGGCGTGACCGCCTGGACCACCTCGACGAGCCCGGTCATCACGTCGGGGATGGCGAAAACCCGGGCCGGGTCGGGTGACCAGCCGAGCCGGTCCGCCGCGAAGTCCCGGAACGCCTCACCGAGAACACCCTGATGGGGGTAGCCGGAGTCACCGATCGCGAGCGCCGCGGTCACCGTCTCGCTGATCTGCTCAGCGAGATCGAAGTCCATCTCGGCCACGAAGGCGGGCAGCACATCCGGAGCGTAGGTCCGCCACTTGAAGCTCTTCCGCTGCCTGAGAACCTCCAGCGAGCAGGCGCCGAGTACACCATCCACGTCACCGATGCTAGCGGCGGTCCAGGTGTGTCCACTTAGATCGATTATCGGCCGATCTGACCGGGCAGGATGTCCGCCAGAGCCCGCCGAAGACCCCCGTGTCGCTTCGATAATCGCTGGTCCGGCATAGGCGGCTAGTTGTGTGCCGTCGGTAGCATGGCCCTGGCAGCGATAGGGGCAATACGGATGGCTATTCTGATCCGCACGAGTGACGTCCCTCCCTGGCCTACGAGGCCGCCGTCATGGGGCCCGGAAACGCGCTACCCGCCCACTGGCTGGCTGCCATTACCCAGCCCACGCTCGTGCTCACCGGCGGGAATAGCCCGGCGTGGATGACCAACGCGGGGAGGGCAGTCGCCGGAACCATCCAGGGCGCGGTTCACCGCGTCCTGGAAGGCCAGATGCACAATGTGTCCCGGAAGCGCTCGCTCCAGAGCTGCTCGAATTCTTCACTGCCTGAACAGCGGAGGAACCTCCTAATGGAGGCCGGTGGTCCCGCGGAGCCACGAAATGTCGCGGTGACCTCGCTGCGCGCCGCTTGGATCACCAGGTCAGTATGGTCCACGGATCGTAGCGCAACCCGAACTCAGGACAGCGGCCGCGCGGAACCCCTATGCGCCCGCATTGAGACTAAACCGTGGAAGAATGTCTCATAATCTCCGCGACGGAAGGTGCTGGCGTGACTGGCGAATGGTTCCGCGGCATTACGCCGACGCCGAAGACCACTGAGATTGATACCAGCGTGGCGCACTCAGCCCGGGTCTATAACTACTGGCTCGGCGGCAAGGACAACTTCGCCGCCGACCGGGAAACCGGGGACCGGGTGATCGCCGTCCGGCCCAGCATCATTACCGATATCAGGGCAAACCGTGACTTCATGATCAGGGCCGTGCGGTACCTCGCCACTGAGGCGGGCATCGGCCAGTTCCTGGATATCGGCACCGGCATCCCGACGGCCCCGAACGTGCACGAGGTCGCCCAGGCGGCCGCGCCGCGTTCCCGGGTGGTTTACGTGGACCATGACCCGATAGTGCTGGCACACGCCCGGGCGCTGCTGAGCAGCAGCGCCGAGGGCGCCACTGCGTACCTCGACGCGGATCTGCGCGATCCCGGGAAGATCCTCCGGGAAGCTGGGCAGCTACTCGACTTCGGCCAGCCAGTCGCGGTCCTCGTGGTGGGAATCCTGCACCTGATCCCGGGTGCGGAGCAGCCGTACTCGATCGTGGCGCAACTCCTTGACGCCGTCCCGGCCGGCAGCTACCTCATGATCAATCATCCGGCCAGCGACGTCAACGCTGAAATCGTGGCCGAGGGGGCCAGGCGGTACAACCAGTCTGCGTCCGCCCCGCAGACCCGGCGCAGCCACGCCGAGGTCTCCCGGTTCTTCGATGGCCTCGACCTGCTGAGCCCCGGGGTGGTGCAGACGCACCGATGGCGGCCTGCCCCGGCGGGCCCAGACCCGGCGGGCCCAGACCCGGCGGGCCCAGACCCGGCGGGCCCAGACCCGGCGGACGATGTGTCCGCGTGGTGCGGGGTCGGACGGAAGCCATGACCGAAAGCCCCGGGCCGGTGCGCTGCCACGCACCGGGGTCAGCGCACCGTGCCGGTGAGGTAGCGCTCCAACGTCGGGCCGATCGCCGCGGCGAGATCGTCCTGGCTGGCGGTGGCTAGCGGCTCTAGCCCGAGCACGTACCTGGCCAGGGCGAGGCCGACGACCTGGCTGGCGACCAGAGCAGCCCGGTAGCTCGCCTCGGCAGCCGCCTCAGCGCCCGCCGGCCCGTCAGCGCCCGCCGCCCCGGAGGGCGCGGCGACCTCGGCGATCCTGCCGAGGATGGACTCGGTCACGAACTCTCTCAGCATCACCGCGGCCTGCTCGCTCGTGACGGCCGATCGCAGCAGGCCGAGGAACATGTCGCGGACCTCGCTGACATCCCAGGCACCCAGCACCGTCCGCACCAGATGCTCCCCCAGGCTCTGCGCGGGATTTCGGACGCCAGGCGCGAGCGCCGCGTCGATCATTTCGCCGGGGATCAGGGGCAGCCTCATGGCCGCCCCGAACAGGCGCTCCTTCGTCCCGAAGAAGTGATGCACCAGGGCAGGATCCACGCCGGCGTCGGCGGCGATGGCCCGGATCGTGGCTCCCGTGTAGCCGTGATCGCCGAACCGCTTCCTGGCGGCGCTCAGGATCGCTTCACGCGTACCGCTGTCGCCCGTGCGCCGCCCGCTGCGCCGCGTTCCGTCACCTGGGTCAGTCAACCCGATACCTCCGGTTGGCTGGTGGTGGATGTTAGCTGGAAGAAACGCTCTTCCAGTGTCGTCGGCGCCTCGCTCACCCGTGCATCGATGCCGCCGAGTGCGCCCGCCACGACGTCGGGCGGGGCACCGGGAACCCGCAACGAGCCACCGACCAGGGCGGCGGTCAAGCCGGCTGCCTCCAGCGCGTCGAACGCGGCCGCCCATGCATCGGTCTCGACCACGGTCACCTGGGCGCTGCCGGTGATCTCGGCGGCCGTGCCGCGGGCGACCACGCGCCCATCCGCCATGATCACCAGCCGGCCGCACTCGCCCGCCTCGTCCAGGTAGTGCGTCGTGACCAGCACCCCGGCGCCAGCCGCGGCTGCCTCGCCGATCGTCTCCCAGAGCCGGGCGCGCGCCAGCGGGTCCACGCCCGAGGTCGGCTCATCGAGGATGAGGAGGTCAGGCCGGTGCGCTAGCGCCTCCGCGAACGCCACCCGCCGCTGCACGCCGAGGGGAAGCTCACCGACGAGGGTCCGACCGTAGGGACGCAGCGCGGCCGGCAGGGCCCGGCTGGTGCCCTCGCCGAAGACCGCGGCCGAAAAGGCCAGGTTCTCTGCCGCGGTGAGATCGTCGTAGAGCCCGAGGTCCTGCGGAAGGTAACCGATGCGCTGGCGCGTGCCGCGGGACGGTGGCTCGCCGAACAGCCGTACCTCACCTGCGGAGACCGGCAGCAGCCCAAGCAGCATCCGGATCAGGGTGGTCTTCCCGGCACCGTTCGCGCCGAGCAGCCCGACCACCTCGCCGCCGCCCAGCCGCAGATCCACAGTGTCGACCGCGACGAACCGGCCGAAGGTCCTGGTCACTCCCGCGCACTCGGCGAGCGCGCCGCGCTCCCCCAGTTTCCCCCGGTTCATTGCTGGTCCCCTCCGCTCATCGCCAGTTCCCGGGCGAGGGACGCGACAGTCACCGCGTCCTGCAGATCGGCCTGGACCGGTTCGCCCAGCGCAACCTCCGGACGGCCATCCGCAGCCGCCGGGCCGGCGAGCGCAGCCAGGCCGTCCAGCGCAGCAGCCGGGCCGTCCGGCACCCAGACCCGCCAGCGGGCGTTGCGCCGCCAGGCCCGGCGCGCCGCATCGCCCACCGGCGGCCTGTCCATGACCCGCACCGTGCCGGGCATTGCCGCCACGATCTGCTCCGGAGTCCCCGCAGCCAGTTCCCGGCCAGCGTCCAGGGCGAGCACCTGCGAGGCCCGCTCCGCCTCATCGAGATAGCTGGTGGCCAGCACGACAGCCGCCCCGTCGGCGGCGGCACGCGCGATCAGCGACCACAACTCGACCCGGCTCACCGGGTCCACGCCGGTCGTTGGCTCGTCCAGGACGAGCAGCGCGGGCTGATGCACCATCGCGGCAATGACGCCCAGCTTCTGCCGCATTCCGCCGGACAGCCGCCCGGCGAGCCGGTCCCGGGCGGCGCTGAGCCCGGCCCGCTCGAGGTAGTCGGCGCCGCGCGCGTCAGCGGTGACGCCGTAGACCGCAGCGCGGAAGGCGAGGTTCTCCGCCACCGTGAGGTCCGGGTAGGTGCCCGAGCCGGCCGGCAGGTATCCGATCTGGCGCGCGGCGGGCCGGCGGATCTCGCCTTCACTGGCCGCCAGCGCACCCGCCAGGCAGCGCAGCAAGGTCGTCCGGCCGGCACCGTCGCCGCCGACCACGGCGCTGACCTGCCCAGGTGCCGCGCGGAATGTTACCCGGTCAAGAGCCAGCACCTTTCCATACCAAACGGAAACCGCGTCGGTTCCCCACCACGATCCGGTCAGCTTTTCGTTGTTGCTGGTCGGGGTGTTCATCCCGGGTCTCCCGATCCTGCGGCGCGGGCCGGCCCCGGCGGGATGCCGATGGCCGCGTTACCCGTGGCCGCCGTGCCCGTGGCCGCCCTGGCTGAGCCCGCCGCCGCGGCCGGCGTGCCCCGTCCCCGCCGCGGCGTGGCCGGGGCCAGGTAGGAGCGGAAGCGCAGCGTCGCCAGGGTGACGACGGCCACCCCGAGCAGGGCAAGGAACACGAACGGCGGCCACAGCGGCCCGATGGGTTCCGCCCGGAGCATCACGCCACGGGAGATCTGGTTGAAGTAGGTGAGCGGCAGCAGACCCAGTTTCTCGTCAACGTCG